>NZ_BAAJYS010000475.1:0-2310 GCF_057543315.1 Acidovorax sp. KPB24-07 | reverse complement strand
CTGCACGCCCGTGACCGAATCCTCCACCACCAGGCAGCGCGCCGGGGCCACGCCCAGCGCGGCGGCCGCGGCCAGGTACACATCGGGCGCGGGCTTGGTGCGGGGCATTTCGTGGCCGCTGAAGACGCGGCCCTGGAAGAACGGCGTCAGCCCCACCTTGGCCAGTTGCAGCTCCACCTTGAAGCGGTCGGCACCCGACGCGCAGGCGATGCGCCCTCCGAGCCGCGCATGCACGTCACGCACGGCATCGGGGGCGCCGGGAATGGGGCCCAGCTCGGCCTGCAGGGCGGCATTGCGGCGGGCGTAGAAATCGGCCATCCAGGCGTCGGTCAGCGGCTGGCCGGTTTCGGCCTCGATGCGCGCCGCCTCGCTGCGCACGGCCTTGCCCAGGAAGATGGCCAGGCATTCCTCGGGCGTGAGCGACCAGCCCGAGGCTTCGAGCCGGTCGCGCAGCACGCGGTGGGTGATGGGTTCGCTGTCCACGAGCACGCCGTCGCAGTCGAACAGCACGGCGTCGTAGGAAGAAGGCAGGACGGATGGGGGCATGGCAGGGTCGGGGCGGGAGCGCGCAGGATCGGCGCGAGGGGCAGGCAGCACAGGCACTGCGTGCGATGCATCCGGCGGCGCCGAAGCCGGCGCCGCTGGAAACCAGCCCGGAATCTACCGCATGCCTGCGCCGGCCCGGACGCTGCCGGCCTTCACGGATAGGTGATGCCCGCCAAGGGGTTGCGCATGGCGAGCGCGCCCCCGACCGAGACCGAGAACCGCGCACTCTGGCTGGTGCCGAGATCGGTGACACCCACGTCGCTGTAATAGAACAGGCCCTGGGCCGCCCGCGCATTGAACTGGGACTGCAGCTGCGCCAGGCTCTGCGTACCGCTCGACGGCTCCACGCTGTAGCGGATGGCACCGCTCTGGGCCGCGCTCTTTTCGAAGATGCTCGCGCTCGCGCCCGCCTGCAGCACGAAGTCCCCGATCCACAGGCGGCCTTGCCCGCCCTGCTCGTCCAGCCGCTGGCGCAATGCGTCGCCGTAGGTGGCCGGGGACGACGGCAAGCCGTCCAGGCCCACGTAGGCATAGGTATTGGCCGACGAATCCTTCATGTAGAGGTTGAAGGATTCACTGCCTGCCACCATCGGCCCCACCAGGCGAAAACCGCGCGCGCCCTGCGCGTTGAGCTGGGCCACGAAGCCGTCGCGCGACAGTGCGGACGACATCGGCTGCCGCTCATAGGTGTAGGTGAGGGACTTGGATGTGTCCTTCACGAAGAGACCCTGGATGCCTGATGCCGAGCCGAACGACAAAGGCGCCTTGTACGCGAAGCCGCCCGCGCCCTGCTGGTTGAGCAGCGCCAGCAGCGCGTCCGCCGTGGCGGGCTGCGCGATGGCCGCGTATTGCAGGCGCGATCCGGCATGGGCCGTGTCCTGCAGGTAGAAGTCGCCCGATGCCTGCGCGCTGCCACCGGCATCGGCCACGAAGGTGGACACGAACGCGTAGCCCTGGGCGCCCTGGGCGTTCATGGCCGCCAGGGCGGCCTCCATCGACGTGGCCGCGCTTTCCTGGCGGTATTGGCCGGTCACGCTGGCGGGGGCCGGAGCGGGCGAAGGCGCCGGGGTGGGCGTGGTCGGCTCGGGCGAGGGGGCGGGTGCGGGCGTTCCCGGGGCGGTCGGCGCCGTGGGGTCGCCACTGCCGTCGCTTCCGCCGCAGGCGGCCAGCAGGGAGACGATCAAGGCCGCAGCCGTTCGGCGGGTCAGGTCCGCAGTGTTCATGGTGTGTTTCCTGAAAAGGGGTTGAACAGATGCCCTCCCGGAAGGGAGAACACCCACGATCGCAGCGGACGCGCGTGGTCCGGCCACAAAGGCGCCGGCACGTCCCTGCGTCGGGGTGACTGGCATCAAAGCAACGGACGCGGACGATATCCACCCGGTTCGGTGCAAGGAGCGGGTGATTTTCAGTACATTGCATCCCATGCCCTCCCCCCTTTCGGGGGGTATTTGTTACGCGGTGCATCGGTTCCGAGGGCGGGCAGCCTGCACCGGCACGGAAGTTTCCTTGAGCTTTTCTGAACCCCTGCGCCCTGGCGGCGACTCTTACGGGCTGGTCGTGGACGACCACCCTCTCGTCGCACACGGCATGGCCGCGTTCCTGCGGTTACACAAGAAACTGGACGATGCGGTGAGTGCGGGTAGCCCGGCCGAAGCCCTGCGCACCATCGCCCAGCGCGGTGCCCCAGCCATCGCACTGGTGGATTTCTGGCTGGCCGACGGGGCCACCGACCTGTTCGTGCGCGACGTGCTGGCGCTCGCGCCG
>NZ_BAAJYS010000474.1:0-2324 GCF_057543315.1 Acidovorax sp. KPB24-07 | reverse complement strand
GCGGCGCGGTCATCGGCCGGCGGCAGGGCCAGCACGCTCAGGTGGCTGCCGGAGCCGAACCCGGTGACGGCCTCCACCGCGCACACGCGGCGCATCGGGTCCCGCATGCGGCCCAGGTTGGTGACCGACCAGGGCGTCTGCCGGCCGAACGCGGCGCGGTACGCATCGGACGTGAAGGCCGCGAGCGACTGCGTGCGGTACAGGCCCAGGTACTTGCGGCCGCCCTGCCGTGACACGTAGCGGGCGCCGGAGAGAAAACCGTCGATGCGCACGCGCTCTTCGACATGCTCGCGGTCATACCACTGGTTGAAGTCCGCCTCGTCGGCGGCATCGACATCGGCGGCCACGAAGAGCATGCCGTGCACGGTGCCGGGGGCGGCGGAGGGAAGGTTCTGGGAAGCCATGGGCACTTGCGATTCCTTGCAAAAAGACCAGGGAATCATCGGCCGCGCATCGGCGTGCCACAAACGGGTTTTTTTGCCCTGCGGCTATCAGAATTACTTGTCGGGTCAGATGCTTTTTCTGCACCAAATCAGGGTTCACCCTCTGTGCCGGGCGTCCGGAATGGTGCGGACAGCGAGGCAGCGAAGCGCTCGGATTCGCTGCACGCCAGCTCGGCCGCGCGGCGGATGGCGGCCGAGCCGCTGGCGTCCAGATGGCTCACCACGATGCGCTGGGGCGGCAGGGGCGTATCGCACGCGATCACGCGCAGGTCGCCGCGCTCGATCTCCTCGCGCACGGGTGGCAGTGGGATCAGCGCGTTGCCGAACCCCGACTGCACCAGCCGCACGATCGCCGCCATCGAACTCACGCAATGCACCTTGCCCACGGGCATGCTGGCCTGCCGGTACAGCTGCTTGAGCGCCTGGTGGGGCTGCGATCCCGGGCTCATGGTCAGCACCGGCTGCAGCAGCAGGTGGGCGATGCGGCCTTCGTCGGGCTGGGGCGCGGAGGCGCCGGCGCCCACCCAGCCCATGGCCATCGGCGGGCAGGCCATGTTGACGATCTCGGCGCTGGCCATGGGGTCGGTCTGCAGCGCGATGTCGATCGCGCCGATCTGCAGGCGCTCGTGCAGGGCGAGGGTGGTTTCCGAGGTCAGCTGCACTTCGATGCCCGGGTGCAGGCGCTGCAGCGTGCCCAGGAAGTCCACCAGCCAGGTGTGCACCACGCTCTCGATCGCGCCGATGCGCACCAGGCCCAGAAGCTCCTGCTGCGGGTGCCCGAGCGCGATCATCTCGCGCTGCAGCTCCAGCATGCGCTCGCCATAGTCCAGCAGCCGCAGGCCCACGGGCGTGAGCCGCAGGTCGCGCGGGTCGCGCTCGAACACGCGGGCGCCGATCTCTTCCTCCAGCGAGGCGATGCGGTTGGAGATGGCCGCCTGCGTCACATGCAGCCGCTCGGCCGCGGCGCGGAAGCTCCCGAGCCGCGCGATCCAGAGAAAGGCTTCGACGAAGCGGGTGTTCATCGCGCAGGGTGCGGCGGTGGCGGGTGCCTCAGCCCGCGCGCAGGCAGGCCTCGATGGCGCGGCCCACCTGCAGCACGCGCGCATCGGCGCCGTGCACGCCGCCCACGGACAGGCCCACGGGCAGTTCGCCGGGCGCCTGGCAGGGAAGGGAGAGCGCGCAGCCATCCAGGAAATTGAGCACCGTCGTGTTGCGCAGCACCAGCCCGTTGGTGGCGAAGAACCGGGCATCGTCGCCGGTGAGGTCCGCCAGGCGCGGCGTGCGCACGGCCACGGTCGGCATCAGCCAGGCGTCGAGGTCGCGCAGGCGCTCCCGGGCGGTGGCTTGCAGGCGCAGCCGCGCGTCCTGCAGGTCGATGTAGTCGGCCGCGGAAATCGCGGCGCCGCGGCGGGTGCGCTGGGCGACGCGGTGGTCGTACTGCGCCTCTTGGGCCGGGTCTTCCAGCCGCGCGCGGTGCACCTGCCAGGCCTCGGCGGCGATCAGCCCGCCCGCGGCGTTGAGCGAGGGCAGCTGGTGCAGTTCGGTGAAGCCGAAGCGCACGATGCGTGCGCCGGCGGCGGACAGGCGCTGGAGCGCGCCGTCGAAGGCGGCCGCCACCTCGGGCTCGACGCCGTCCATGACGAAGTCGTCCGTCACCCCCAGGCGCAGCCCGGCCAGCGGCGCGGCGCGGGTGTCGAGCGCCTCGCCGCTCAGGATGGCATCGACGAGGGCGCAGCAGTCCACGCTGCGTGCCAGCGGGCCGGCCGAGTCCAGGCTGCGCGACAGCGGGTAGGCCCCGGCCAGCGGCACCCGGCGGGCGGTGGGCTTGAAGCCCGTGAGCCCGCAGAACGCGGACGGAATGCGGATCGAGCCGCCCGTGTC
>NZ_BAAJYS010000473.1:0-2325 GCF_057543315.1 Acidovorax sp. KPB24-07 | reverse complement strand
GCGCGCGACGTGCTGCTGGCCTACACCTTCGGCTGGGCCGAGAACATGGTGCAGGCCGCCCTCAAGGCCGTGCCCCTGGGCCAGAGCGCGGGCCAGCGCATCCTGGCCCGGCTGGCCGCCGCCATTCCCGCTGCCACCGACGCCGCGCTGCACACCGGCGACGCGGACCGCCAGGCCTTCTCGCCCATGCTCGCCATCCTGTCGGCGCAGCATGAAACCCAATACTCCCGCCTCTTCCGATCATGAACACCACCACCACCAGCACCACCGCACTGCACCACATCCCCCACCGCACCAAGCCCCTGCCCCCGCTGCGCGTGGGCATCGGCGGCCCGGTCGGCTCGGGCAAGACCACCCTGCTGGAAATGCTGTGCAAGGCCATGCGCGACAAGCACGACCTCATCGCCATCACCAACGACATCTATACCAAGGAAGACCAGCGCCTGCTGACGGTGAGCGGCGCCCTGCCCGCGGAACGCATCCTGGGCGTGGAAACCGGCGGCTGCCCCCACACCGCCATCCGCGAAGACGCCTCCATCAACCTGGAGGCCATCGACCGCATGCTGGCGCAGTTTCCGAACGCCGACGTGGTCTTCATCGAAAGCGGCGGCGACAACCTCGCGGCCACGTTCAGCCCCGAGCTGAGCGACCTCACGCTCTACGTGATCGACGTGGCCGCGGGCGAGAAGATCCCCCGCAAGGGCGGCCCCGGCATCACCAAGAGCGACCTGTTCGTCATCAACAAGACCGACCTGGCCCCGCACGTGGGCGCCAACCTGGACGTGATGGCCGCCGACACCACGCGCATGCGCGGCACCAAGCCGTTCGTGATGACCAATCTGAAAACCCTGCAGGGTCTGGACGAGGTGGTGGCCTTTATCGAAAAGAAAGGCCTGCTGCAGGCGGCGTGATGCGCACGGGCGGGGCGTGGCGGCCGGCTAGAATACGCGCCAGTTTGCGGAGACTTGGGTGAGCGGTTTAAACCAGCAGTCTTGAAAACTGCCGACGGGCAACCGTCCGTGAGTTCGAATCTCACAGTCTCCGCCACGGCTTGTGACGCTCTTTCAGTCGTGTTAGCAGCGCCATATCCTTGTCGTTTTGCGCAGCTTCAAGCGCAGCGATTGCAATCCAGTGTTCTGGATCTTCTCCTAATTCGATAGCAATGTTCCCAGCAAGCATAGGGCTCAAACGCCCATGCTTCTTTGCCTGAGAGAACGTACTCCTGTCCAAATTGAAATCACGCGCCCAGGCGGATGCGTGCTTTTCGTTCAGTGCTTTCGCTAGTAAGTCCATCGTCGCTTGCATGGTGAATCCCCTTCAACGTTGATAGGATTTAAACAGTTTTCGCTTCCCTGTTGGCTGAAAGGGTGTCAACAATCCGCGTACTCGCTGAAACAGTTTCAGCAGATAGTTACTCGGAGCCGCCATGTCTAACCCCTCACGCGTACCCCAACCTTGGGAAGCTGCAGATTGCCCAACCCCTGCCACACAACAGCCCGGTGAAAGCTTGGCGGCTCCAGCCGAAGCTGGGCAGGGGAAGGGCATTCATCGGCGGTCGCGGTTTCTCCTGGCTGCTTCCCGTCCTGGCCTGCGCATCTCGTCGTATTCAGCCCGCCGCCTCGCTTTTTCGTTCCTGCTGCTGAGCACCATTGCTACTGCTGCTACCGCAAGCAGCCCGATGAACACGGCTGCTGCGATCCAGACGACGTCTGTGACTTGCTCCATTGATGGTTCCTTGCTGTTGTGGCTGTCGGTGTTGTGGGTTTTCTGCGCTCTCATCGCACTGGAGATTTTCGACTTTGTAGTGCGGCCTCTGCTGCGCTGGATCGTGCGGCGGTTCGGATGAGACTCGTCGCCAAGCACGCCCAGGTGGGCTACCAGACCCCCGGTGACCGCCCCGGTTGCCGCAACTGTGCGCACTTCGAAGTTGTGCGCCACGACAGCCCGGTGATCGCCCCCCGCACGGCCTGCACGCTGCACGACCTCGAGGTGACTAGCGGCGGTATCTGCAATAGCCACAAGCTGCAGCGCAAGCCCGGCGAGGCCCAGCTCGCGTTTCTCGCCAGGCAGCGCGATCTGCTGGAGAGCCAGGCGCAAGACCAGGACCGCAATCCTCTGTTTGTCACGCCTGAGACCTACCAGCGTGTGTACGCTCCCCAGGCTGGGGAGCGCCGCGCATGAGCTCCGCCCTGATCCACATGCCCAAGAGCTACCACGTCACCTGCCCTCCCGGCATGCTGCCCGATGGTCACCTGGTCAAACGCTTCACCTCCCTGCAAGCCTTTGAAGGCTACGTCACCCAGTTGCGCAAGCTCGGGTGCACGG
>NZ_BAAJYS010000472.1:0-2334 GCF_057543315.1 Acidovorax sp. KPB24-07 | reverse complement strand
CACTGGCCGCGCTCACGCTCGGGCTGGCGCGCAGCGCCGGCCTGCGCCACCAGACCGGCCGCAACGAGGCCTACAGCCACGCCGGCAACATCGTGTCCGCGCTGGGGGCCGCGGCCTTCGCACACTGGATGGGCGCGCCCTGGATGCTCGTCGTCATGACCGCCATGGCCGTGGGTGCGCTGGCCTGCCTGCGGGCGATCCGGCCCGGCGACATCGACCATGTGGCCGCGCGCGGCGCCGAAGCCGACAGTGCCAAGCCTGCCCCCTCCTCCCATCCCGAAGCCGTGGCACCCGAAGGTTTTCGCGCGTTTCTGGGCCACCGCGCGCTGTGGTGCTTCGGGCTGGCTTGCGCGCTCTTTCATCTGGGCAATGCGTCCATGCTGCCGCTGCTGAACCAGCGGCTCGCCGCCACGGTGCCCGACTCGTCCCCGCTGCTGTGGACGGGCGTCGCCATCGTGGTCGCCCAACTCACCATGGTGCCGGTGGCCCTGTGGGTGTCGCGCAGCCGGCGGTGGGACCTGCAGGTGTTCGTCTACATCGCCATCCTGGCGCTCCCGGTGCGGGGCGTCATCGCCTGGGCCATCCCCGATGCCTGGGCCAACATCCCGGTGCAGGTGCTCGACGGCCTGGCGGCCGGCGCGCTGGGCGTGGCCACGCCACTGATGGTGGAACGGTACGTGCGCGGCAGCGGCCGCTACAACACCGCGCTGGGGCTGGTGATGACGCTGCAAGGCGTGGGCGCCGCGCTGAGCCCCGCTGTTGCCAACAGCGTGGTCGGGGCGCAGGGGCATTTCGGCCTCGCGTTCGCCGTGCTGGCGGGCTGCGCGGTGCTGGCCCTGCCGGTCTTCTGGCTGGCACAGCGGACTGCGGGCCGCCGCGGCGCGGCAACCGCACCGCCGCCGCCCTTGCCGGCCTGAGCGGGAAGGCCCCTCCCACGCCGTTCCGATTGACGCCTGCGGGCCTGCTGCGTTACAACATGTTTCCTGCCGCGTCCCGATGGCTGATACCGATTCTCCGGTGCAACCCCTGCGTTGCCTGCCCCCGCGGCCTGTCCCAACCGAAACTGCAGGGAGCACTCCGCATGGCACGACGCGACGGCATCCACGACATCTCCATGGGCGCGCACGACGCCCTGCATGCGATCGGCCGCCGGGCTGACGCCCTGTTGCTGGGCATCGTCGCCCTGGGCGGGGCCGTCGCCCTCTGGATCGGCGTGGTGCACGGCCGGCCCGGCACCGCCGCGCTGTGGGGCCTGGGGCTGACGGGCCTGGCCGC
Source organism: Acidovorax sp. KPB24-07 (assembly GCF_057543315.1). Classification (NCBI taxonomy): domain Bacteria; kingdom Pseudomonadati; phylum Pseudomonadota; class Betaproteobacteria; order Burkholderiales; family Comamonadaceae; genus Acidovorax; species Acidovorax sp. KPB24-07. Next base: position 1,059 of record NZ_BAAJYS010000472.1, on the reverse strand, counting down.
CCTGGCCTACCTGCTGGCACGCGGCACGCTGCTCAGCCGGCTGGCCATGGTGGTGGCCGGCATGGGCATGGTGGCGCTGCACATCCAGCTCAGCCTGGGCGCCACCGAAATGCACTTCGGCGTGTTCGTGTTCCTGGCCTTCCTGCTGGCCTACCGCGACTGGCGGCCCATCCTCTTCGCGGCGGGGCTGATCGCCGTGCACCACATCGCGTTCGACCGGCTGCAACTGGCGGGGCTGCCGATCTATTGCCTGACCGAGCCCGACTTCGGCCGCATCCTCATCCATGCCAGCTTCGTGGTGGTGCAGACCGCCGTGGAAGTAGGCATTGCCCTGCGCACGCGGGCCGACGCCATCGAGTCGGCCGAGCTGCAGCAGCTGTGCCGCCTGCAGCCGAACGGCCAGCTGTCGCTGGACGTGGGCCACGTGGCCGTGCGCAGCGCGGCGGCCCGGGCGCTGCAGGGGTGCCTTGGGGCGTCTCAATGGCGTGGTGGCCGACGTGCACCAGGCCGCGGCCGGCCTGGCGTCGGCCTCGGGCGAGATCGCCTCCGGCAACCGCGACCTGAGCCAGCGCACCGAGCGCACCGCCTCGCACCTGCAGGAGGCCGCCGCATCCATGGAGCAGCTGGACGGCGTGGTGCGCCACAGCGTGCAGGAGGCCGTGGCCGCGCGCCGCCTGACGCAGGAGGCCACGCAATTGGCCGAACGATGCGGCGGCGTGGTGACGGAGGTGGTGGCCACCATGGAGGGCATCCATTCCAGCGCCGGCCGCATTGCCGACATCGTGGGCGTGATCGACGGCATCGCCTTCCAGACCAACATCCTGGCGTTCAACGCCGCCGTGGAAGCCGCCCGTGCCGGCGAGCAGGGCCGGGGCTTCGCCGTCGTGGCCAGCGAAGTGCGCAGCCTCGCGCAGCGCAGCGCCGACGCCGCCAAGGAGATCAAGGGCCTCATCACCGACAGCGTGCAGAAGGTGGACGCGGGCAGCCAGCAGGTGGAAGAGGCCGGCCGCACCATGGCCGACATCGTGGCGCAGGTCAAGCGCGTGAACGACCTCATCA
>NZ_BAAJYS010000471.1:0-2357 GCF_057543315.1 Acidovorax sp. KPB24-07 | reverse complement strand
GGTTCGACCCGTATGAGAAGTTCACCGTGCGCCACCCGGAAGAGGGGCCTGTGGGTCGTCGTGCACAAGGGCGGGACTGGACGTACCACTCACCGCCACGCACGCCCCCGAGCAGCTGGCGCCTGCCCCTGGCACGCTTGCAGGATGCGAACGGCAATGCGGTGGCGCTGCACTGGGTGGCGGGTGACGCCGATGCAGGCACGGGCGAGGTGCTGACCTGGAGCGCACGGCAGGCCCACGAGCAGGCCATGGCAAAGGGTGCGGCCAGTGGCGCTGCGAGCGCAGGGGCGTTCTCGTCTCCCTTCGCACGACCGCGCCTCGTCGGCCTGTCCGATTCGGCGGGACGGCAGTTGCGCCTGACCTGGACCCCGGCCACCGGGGCACCGTCCCCCGACGATCCCCTGCGCGGCGCGCGCCTGTCCACGGTGGAGTTGCGGGTGCCGGGCCACATCGGCAGCCAGTTGCTGGCGTCCTACGACTACGACGCGCAGGGCCAGTTGGTCGCCACGCAGCACGGCACCCAGCCCTACCGCCAGTACGCCTGGCGCTCGGGCGTGCTGGTGGGCTACCGCAAGGCCAGCGGCCACCGCTACTTCGCCCAGTACGACGCGGAAGGCCCGCAGGGCCGCGTGCTGCGCTCATGGTGCGCCGATGCGCCCATCCCCGGCCAGGACGATGACCGCTTCGCCTACCTGCCGCACGAACGCATCACCCGCCACACCGATGGCCTGGGGCGCGTGACCGCCTACCACTGGGATGCGCGCTTCAACATCGTGGCCACCGTCATCGCGGAGGGCACACCCGAAGAGGTGCGCGAAGAAACGCCATTCGATGCCACCGGCACCCCGCGGGGCAGCACCGATCCGCTGGGCCGACGCACCACGCTGCGCCATGACGCGCGTGGCAACCTCACGCAGATCACCAACGCCCTGGGGCAGTCCACTGCGCTGCAGTACAACGCGATGGACTTGGTGACGACGCTGCGCGATGCGATGGGCTTCGAGTGGCGGCGTGCCTACGACCGCCACGGCAATCTGGTGCAGATGACCGATCCGCTCGGGCAGGCCACGGCCTACCAGTACGACGGCCTGGGGCGGCCGGTGGAGGTGATCGATGCCAAGGGCGGCAAGAAGGTGCTGCGCTGGGACGAGGCGGGCAACCTGATTGCCTACACCGACTGCTCGGGCCGCACCACGCGCTTTGCTTACGACGCGTTGGGGCAGCTGGTGCAGCGTACCGATGCGCTGGGGCAGGCAACGCGCTACACCTACGACCGCGCGGGCCGGCTCGTCCATGTAGCCGAGCCCGGCACGGACAGCGCCACCGCCTTGCACCAGTACACCTGGAACGGCGAAGGCCACCTGCTGGCCTATACCGATCCGCTGGGCGCCACGACGCGCTACACCTACGACGGCGTGGGCCGGCCCCTGACCCGCATGGATGCCGCCGGGCGCACCCTGGCCTACCACTACGACCGCGCGGGCCGCCTGATCGCCCTCGATAACGAGAACCGCGCGCAGACCACCTTCCGCTACAACCTGCGCGACCAGCTCACCGACGAGATCGGATTCGACGGCCGCTGGCAGCGCTACGTGTACAACGCCGCGAGTGAATTGACCCACCTGATCGAGGCGGGCGGCAGCGAGGCCGGGCCGGGCAAGGTCACGCACTTCGAGCGCGACGCTCTGGGCCGGCTGCTGGCCAAGCGCGCCCATGGCGACGAAGGCCCGCCCGAGGAGACCACCTACCGCTACGACGCGCTGGGCCGGCTGACTCAGGCGAACAATGGCGCCGCCCACCTGGCCTTCGCCTACGACCCCGTGGGGCAGCTATTGAGCGAAACGCAGACGCTCATCGGCCAGGGTGGCCCCGGTCTGCCGGCGCGGATAGGCCGAGCAGCACCGGCCGGCCGTCAGGACATGCAGCGCAGCTTGCGCCACCAATACGACCCATTGGGCAACCGCACACAGACGCTGCTGCCCGATGGGCGCACGCTGAACTGGCTGTTCTACGGCTCCGGCCACCTGCACCAGATCAACATCGCGCAGCCAGGACAGGAAGGCGCGCACGCGGTCATCGCTGACATGGAGCGCGACGCTCTGCACCGCGAAGTCGAGCGCAGCCAGGGGGCCGCATCCAGCCAGTACGAGTACGACCCGGCCGGGCGGCTGATCCACCACCGCGCCGGATATCGCACCAGCGGCAACATCGCTACGCAGCCCGTACTGGAGCGGGCCTACGCCTACGACCTCTCGGGCCAATTGGTGGCCCGGGGCGACACCCTGCGAGGCCGCCAGAACTTCCGCTACGACCCCACGGGCCGCATCCTGGCCGCCCTGCCCGGGGCTGGCAGCCAC
>NZ_BAAJYS010000470.1:0-2357 GCF_057543315.1 Acidovorax sp. KPB24-07 | reverse complement strand
CAGCAGCGACGCCTTCGCCGCGGCGGCATTGGCGGCAGGCCGTGCGCGGGCAGCGCCACTCGTCGTGCGCGCGGCGGGCAAGGCCATGGTCAGCCCCACGTCGAACTCGCCGCCGGCATAGCCCGCTTCGACCAGCCCGCTTTTCTGCACCGTGACCTGCAGCCGCACCTGCGGGTACTGCGCCTCCACCCGCGCCAGCAGGCCCGCCAGATCGGCCGGGCGGAAGTAATCGGTGACCCCGAGCCGCAGCGTGCCCTGCAGCGCCACGCCGTGCAGATCGCGCCAGGCCGCCTCGCTCAGCGCGAGCAACTGGCGCGCATGGCCGAGCAGCCGCTCGCCCGCTGCCGTGGGCGCCACGCCGGCCTTGGAGCGCAGCAGCAGCGACTGGCCGGCCTGCTCTTCGAGCTTGCGCAACTGTTCGCTGACGGCCGACTGCGACAAAAACACCCGCGGCGCGCCGGCCGTGAGGCTGCCCGCGTCGATCACGGCGGCGAAGGTGCGAAGCTGGTCGAGGGGAAAGGCGTGCATGGCGCAGTGCATCCAACGGAATAACCGATGGATGGTATCCATGAATCCCGCTTTTCAGGACGGTGGATGCGGCGAAAAATCACGGCATTCCTTCAACGAGCACCCGCACCATGCCCCACATCGCCATCCACCTGTCCGGCCCCGCCGATGCCGCCCTGGCCCGCCGCGCGACGGCGGCTGTCGCCGACATCACCCAGAACGTACTGGGCAAGGCCCTGCCCGTGATCGCCACCACGGTGCAGTTCATCGCGACCGACCAATGGTTCATCGGGGGCGTCTCGCTGGCCGAGCTGGGCCAGACCGCCTTCCACCTGGACATCAGCATCACCGACGAGACCAACACCAAGGCGGAGAAGGCGCGCTACCTGCGCGAGATCCATGCCGCGTTCGCCGGCCTGCTGCCCCGCCTGCACGAGGTGAGCTACATCCACCTGATCGATGCCCGCGCGGCCGCCTACGGCTACGGCGGACGCAGCCAGGAATGGCGGCACCAGCAGGCCGGCGTATAGCGGCGCGGTGCAGGTGCTGCCACGCCCTGCGGCGGCAGCGTCAGCGCATCGGGATGACGAACACCCGGCGGCGCGCCTCGCAGCCCGGGCCGTCGTAAGGTGTGCTGTCGCGCTCCCAGCCCGGCCCTGGCGACACCTGGGCGCAGACGCGCTTGCCGTCGACCTTGCTGCGCCAGAAGTACCACGGCGCGGGCGCGGCCCCCGCAGCACCGGCCAGGCATGCGGCTGCCAGCAGCGCGGCGCCGCAACGCAGGGCGAAGGCGCCGGCCGGGCGGGTGCGGAAATCGGGAAGCGACGAAGTCATGGCGTGTCTTTGACATGGCTGTTGAGCATGGACGGGTCGCGGCCTGCGGCGCCGCGCCGTTGCCATTGTGAGGGCCCGGGCCTCAATCCACGGGCGCCGAGATGATCCAGCCCTCCAGCGGGTCCAGCCCCGGCGGCAGGCCGTACAGCGCATCGCCCTGCCGGTGGCGCTGCTCCGCCCAGGCGGCCTGCACCAGGCACAGCACCGCGTCCAGGCGGTCGCCGCTGGCGTCGTCCACCAGCGCATCGCGCTGCGCGTGCGTGAGCTTGAGCCGCAGTCCCAGCCGGGTGGCGCCGTTCTCCAGCGCCGTGACCAGGTCCTTGCGGGCGATGAGGCGGTCGGGCGTCTGCTTGGCGCGGTCGTCGCTCTTGTAGCTGCGCCGGGCCAGGATCTCGCGCGCCAACAGGCCGGGGTAGGCCTCCAGCGCCACGCGGGCCGGATCGCCCGCATGCAGGCCGGGCAGGTGCACGCCGGCATCGAGCAGCAGCGGCACGCCCGCGTGCAGCATGTAGGCGACGGGCGGGTTGACCCACTTCATCGACGGGCTGGAGCCCGCCGGCCCATCGGCGGCGCGGTGGGCGAACTTGGCCCCCGCCGGGCGCGCATCGCAGAATGCCGCGAAGGTGTCGCGGATCTGCGCGCGGCTCAGGCCCCGGTAGTGCTGCATGCTCGCGTGCCAGGTGAGCGGCCAGCCCAGGTGCGCCAGCAGCTCGCGCGGCAGGCCGAACGGCAGGTCGAACCCGCCCACCCAGGTGCGCGGCTCGGCCAGCCAGCGGCCGAAGCCGGCCAGGGTGTCGAAGGTCTCCAGCCCCGACAGCACCACGCGCGCGCCGGCCAGTTGCCCGCTGGCGACCACGATGGGTTTGCGCCGGCTGGGGCTACTGGAGAAATCGCAGCCGATCAGCATCGGCATCGGCAGCGGCGGCACGGCGCTGTCACCCGCATCCATGCCCTACCCCAGCGCCAGGGCGGTGACGCCCGCCGCGATCAGCACCGCGCCCGCGATGCGCGCGGCC
>NZ_BAAJYS010000469.1:0-2364 GCF_057543315.1 Acidovorax sp. KPB24-07 | reverse complement strand
CGCAGGCGCCGCCCCCGCCGCAGGGCCGGGGCCCAAACGCCCTTGGCCGCCATGGAAATCAAGGCTCTCCCGGCCGGTGCTTGCGCGCCCGCGGGGCGCCGGTATAGTCATTGCAAGTTACGTCACCAGCGTTCGCCGTTGTCATGCATCCGCAGGCCGGCGCTGCGCGCTTTCGGAGATTCGGTATGAAACGTCGTTCATGGTGCGCGCTCTTCATGGCGCTCGGTTCTTTGGCGCTGCCCGGCGCCGCGTCGGCGCAGGCAAAGTGGACCCTCGCCACGGGCTACCTGCCCGACGTGTTCCACACCGTCAACCTGCAGCAGTTCGCCCAGGAGGTGAACGACCGCACGAAAGGCGCGCTGGTGATCGACGTGCGCCCCGACAACAGCGTGGCCCGGCTGTCCGAGATCGCCGGCCAGGTGCGCGCCGGCAAGATCGCAGCGGGCGAGGTGCTGCTCAGCTCGCTGGCGGCCGACACCAAGCTGGCCGGGGCCGACGCCATTCCCTTCATCGTGGACAGCTACGACGACGCACTGCGGCTGTGGAAGGCGCAGCGCCCCGTGCTGCAGGAGGCGCTGGACCGGCAGGGCCTGGTGCCGCTGTACGCCGTGCCCTGGCCGGCCCAGGGTCTGTTCACCACGCGGTCCATCCGCCACGTGAGCGACCTGCGCGGCGCCAAGATGCGCAGCTACAGCCCCAGCACCGTGCGCATCGCCCAGCTGATGGGCGCCACGCCGGTGGACGTGCCCACCAAGGGCATCAACCAGGCCGTGCTGGACCGGCAGATCGACACGCTCTTCACCTCGCCCGTCACGGGCGTGGAGAACAAGGTGTGGGATCTGCCCATCAAATACTTCTACAACGTGCATGCCTGGTACCCGAAGAACCTGGTGCTGGTGAACAAGGCCCAGTGGCTGGCCCTGCCCGAAGGCACGCGCAAGATCGTCGAGGAGGCCGCCGCCCAGGCCCAGGTGCGCGGATGGAACGCGAGCAGCGCCGCGTCCACCGCCTCCATCGCCGAGCTGGCGCGCAACGGCATCAAGGTGGAGACGCCCGACTTCGAGCTGCGCCGCGAGCTGCGGCGCCTGGGCGAGCAGTTCTCGCTCGAATACATCCGCGACACCGGCGCCGACGGCAACCGCATGATGATTCCGTACTTCTCCGGCGAGAATGCCGCTGCCGCCAAGACCCGGTGAACGCCCTGCCGGCGTGGCGGCGCCCGATCGATCCGATCCATCCACCTTTCTTGCAAGGGATGCCCGCCATGACCAGCGTCTACGACTTCGAGGCCCGGCAGATGAACGGCCAGACCGTGCCCCTGCGGCAGTACGCGGGGCAGCTGCTGCTCATCGTCAACACGGCCAGCGCCTGCGGCTTCACGCCGCAGTTCGCCGGGCTGGAGGCCCTGCACCAGCAATACGGCCCCAAGGGGCTGGCCGTGCTGGGGTTTCCCTGCAACCAGTTCGGCCGCCAGGACCCGGGCAGCAACGACGAGATCGCCAGCTTCTGCCAGCTCAACTACGGTGTGAGCTTTCCGATGATGGCCAAGATCGACGTGAACGGCGCCGACGCCGACCCGCTGTACCGCTGGCTCAAGGCCGAGGCCCCGGGCCTGCTGGGCACCCAGGCGATCAAGTGGAACTTCACCAAGTTCCTCATCGGCCGGGACGGGCAGGTGCTGCGCCGCTACGGCCCGCGCGATACGCCGCAGTCCATGGCGCCGGACATCGCCGCCGCGCTGGCCGGCTGATGGACCGAGCGATCGGCGGGCCGATGCATTCCTAGCGGCCCTGCGGCTGCGGATCGCCGCGCACCACGAAGTGCCTGGAGAACCCCAGCGCCCGCGTGACGCCCCGAGGCTCCGAGACCAGCGGCATGCGAAAGCCCGGGCTGGGCAAAATCTCCACGCTCCAGTCGGTGTCACCGATGAAGCGGAACCGCACGGTGTGCTCGCCCTCCAGCCCGACCAGCGAAAAACTCCCCGTGGTGTAGGCCCCGCCGATGGTGGCCGCGTCCAGCGGCTGCCACTGGCCATCGAACAGCGTGATGTGCAGCAGGTCTTCCTGCGGCACATCGTCGGTGGTGAACAGCAGGTGAAAGCCCCGGCACTCGAAGGCCGCCTCCAGCACCAACCCGTCCACGCGGGCCTGCAGGGGCAGGCCGCCCTGCACGACCCGGCTTTGCATCGGGGCCTCGCCGCCCTCGGCGGGCAAGGGTGCCAGGGAAATGTCAGCGGGGGTGAGGATGCGCATCGCCGGCCCGCCGCTCACCACAGGAAATCCACGCCGAAGGCCGCCAGCGCGCCGCCCACGAACGCCCCGACGGTCACGCACACTGGCGCGCCGGGCCCGCAGGCCAGACCCG
>NZ_BAAJYS010000468.1:0-2371 GCF_057543315.1 Acidovorax sp. KPB24-07 | reverse complement strand
TCGGCTGATCAGGCCCGGCGGTGGGCCCAGGTGCTGAGGCCCGGGGCCCCGCCATGCCAGGCCGGGATGACGCTCAGGCGGGGTCCTTCGCCACCTCGCGCCCGCGGCGGCGCCAGTCGATGAACCAGGCCATGAACGGCAGGATGAGCATGGAGCCGGGCACCACCCACACCAGCAGGTAGGGGCTGACCGACGAGGCCGAGCGCATCACGCTGCGCAGCCGGTCTCGCTCCTCGGCCGTCCACAGCCCCTGGCGGCGCTGCTGGACCAGCCACGTCACCGACCCCTTCATGGTGGCCAGTTCCTTGAGGAAGCGGTTCTTCTCCCGGTTGCTGCCCGCCAGGAAGGCGCAGAACCATTCCGGTGCGCACTCGACGCGGCGCTGCAGGGCCGCGGCGGACGCGGGATCGGACGCCTGCGTCAGGGCGGTGTCGGGCGGAAGCGGGGGCTCCGGATCGTGGGGAGAAGCGGTGGTCATGGGTTGGGGGGCGTTCACTGCGCAGTGCCGGGCGGGTTGCCTGCAGGCGTGCCCTCCGACTGTGCCACAGAGCGAAATCCATGGTGGGCCAGAGTGTACTGAGTGTCTGTATTTAAATACAGTATGGGCGGGCTTTGGTGCACGGGGCGCACCGCGATCAGAGCGTCAGCAGCAAATCATGCCCCCCACCGTCGAGCGGCACGCGCACGCCGCTGTCTTCGCAGGGCACGGAGACACCGTCCAGCCAGGCCTGCGGCGGGCCGCCGGCACCCGGGGCACGGGCGACGCGGATCGCGCAGTGGCTGGTGCCGATGGTGACCGTCGCCTCGAACCCCGGCCAGTCCGCAGGAATGCAGGGCCGCACCCGCAGCGCCGTGCCTTCGCGGCGCAGCCCCAGGATGCCTTCGATGCCCGCGCGGTACATCCAGGCGGCCGAGCCGGTGTACCAGGTCCAGCCGCCGCGCCCGGCATGCGGGGGCACGGCATAGACGTCGGCCGCGACCACGTAGGGCTCGACCCGGTAGCGGGCGACCTGCTCGGGCGTGCTGGCGTGCAGGATGGGGTTCACCAGCCGGAACAGCGCGGCGGCCCGGTCGCCATCGCCCTGCTGGGCGAAGGCGAGGATGGACCACATGGCGGCGTGGCTGTACTGGCCGCCGTTCTCGCGCAGGCCGGGCGGGTAGCCCTTGATGTACCCCGGGTCGCGCGGCATCTGGTCGAACGGGGGGGCCAGCAGCAGCGCGAGCCCGTCGTCCTGGCGGATCAGGTGCCGCTCCAGCGAATCCATGGCCTGCGCGGCCCTTTCCGGGTCGGCGGCCCCCGACAGCACGGCCCAGGCCTGGGCGATGGCGTCGATGCGGCATTCCCCGCTGTCCTGCGAGCCCAGCCAGGTGCCGTCGTCGAAGGTGGCGCGGCGGTACCAGGCGCCGTCCCATGCCACCGCCTCGATGGCGGCACGCACCGATTCCGCGTGCGCGCGCCAGAGCGCGGCCCGGGCGTCGTCCCGGCCTTCGGCCAGCGGCGCGAAGAGGGCGACGGTGCGGATCAGCAGCCAGCCCAGCCACACGCTCTCGCCTTGCCCTTCGGCGCCCACGCGGTTCATGCCGTCGTTCCAGTCGCCGGTGCCGATGAGCGGCAGCCCCTGCCGGCCCGTGAGCGCCATGCACTGGTCCAGCGCGCGGGCACAGTGCTCGAACAGCGAGGCCGACTGCCCGGACGGCATGGGCTGGAAGAACGCATCGTGTTCGCCGGGCTGCAATGCGGGGCCTTCGAGGAAGGGCACGGCTTCGTCCAGCACGGCGCGATCGCCCGAGGTGGCGACGTACTCCGCCGCCGCATAGGCCAGCCAGGCGCGGTCGTCCGAGATGCGGGTGCGCACGCCCTGGCCGGAGTGTGGCAGCCACCAGTGCTGCACGTCGCCTTCCGGGAACTGGCGGCCGGCGGCGCGCAGCAGGTGCGCTCGGGTCTGCTCCGGGTGGGTGAAGCGCAGCGCCATCCCGTCCTGCAACTGGTCGCGGAATCCGTAGGCGCCGCTGGCCTGGTAGAAGGCCGCCCGGGCCCAGAGCCGGCAGGCGATGGTCTGGTAGAGCAGCCAGCCGTTGAGCAGGATGTCCATGGCCCGGTCGGGCGTGCGCACCTGCACCGCGCCCAGCGTCTGCCGCCAGCCTGCGGTCACCTGCGCCAGCACGGCATCGAGATCGCAGGTGCGGTAGCGGGCGATGAGCTCCTGCGTGGCCTGCAGCGAGTCGCCTTGCCCCAGCAGGGACACGACCTCCACCGAAGCCCCTGGGGCCAGTTCGACCACGCACTGCAGCGCCGCGCACGGGTCGAGCCCGGCGCCCGTGCGGCCCGACAGCGGCACATGGCCTGTGAGCGCGGCGGGCGCCCCGGGCC
>NZ_BAAJYS010000467.1:0-2389 GCF_057543315.1 Acidovorax sp. KPB24-07 | reverse complement strand
GCCGCCGGTGACCCCGGCGGCGAAGCCATCGGGACGGCCCGTGGCCTGCTGCGCCCACAGCGGCGGGGCGGAGCCCAGCAGCAGGGCCAGGCACGCCGCCATCGGCAGGTGCCTGTGAAGCAGGCTTCGGAGTGGGTGCATGGATCGGGTTTCCGTCGTCGGGGATGCCGGCCCTCCCCGGGCCGGGGCGGGATGGCGGCTTGGAACGGGGCGTGCGCCCGGAGTTCAATGGCCGAGGCGCCCCCGGCGCGGTGCCTCGGCCGGGAGTGGACCGGCGAGCCTTGATAATGCGGCGCCTGCCCCGAACTGCCGGGGCATCCCTCTTTTTGTGAATGACCCAGACCTCCCAATCCACACCATGAGCAAACAGACCCATTCCTTCCAGGCCGAAGTGGCGCAACTGCTGCACCTGGTCACGCATTCGCTGTACTCCAACCAGGAAATCTTCCTGCGCGAGCTGATCTCCAATGCGTCCGACGCCTGCGACAAGCTGCGTTTCGAGGCCCTGAACAACAACGCCTTGTACGAAGACGCGCCCCACCTTGAAGTGCGCGTGGCCTTCGACAAGGACGCCAAGACGCTCACCATCACCGACAACGGCATCGGCATGAGCCAGCAGGAGGCCATCGACCACCTGGGCACCATCGCCAAGAGCGGCACCAAGGACTTCATGGGCAAGCTCTCGGGCGACCAGAAGGCCACCGCGTCCGAGCAGGGCCAGTTGATCGGGCAGTTCGGCGTGGGCTTTTATTCCGGCTTCATCGTGGCCGACAAGATCACCGTGGAATCGCGCCGGGCCGGCCTGCCCGCCGAGCAGGGCGTGCGCTGGATCAGCGGCGGCACGGGCGACTTCGAGGTCGAGACCATCACCCGCCCCGAGCGCGGCACCAGCATCATCCTGCACCTGCGCGACGACGCCGAAGAGTTCCTGAACGCCTGGAAGATCAAGTCCATCATCGGCAAGTATTCCGACCACATCAGCCTGCCCATCCTGATGGAAAAGGAAGAGTGGAAAGAGGGCGAGCTGATCAACCCCGGTGACGAAAACGGCGGCCGCCAGCCCGGCGGCATGGTCAAGACCGGCGAGTGGGAAACCGTCAACAAGGCCAGCGCCCTGTGGACCCGCCCCAAGAAGGACATCACCGAAGAGCAGTACCAGGACTTCTACAAGGCCATCAGCCACGACCACGAGAACCCGCTCACCTGGAGCCACAACCGCGTGGAGGGCAACACCGAGTACACGCAGCTGCTGTATGTGCCCGCCAAGGCCCCGTTCGACCTGTGGAACCGCGACAAGAAGGCCGGCGTGAAGCTGTACGTCAAGCGCGTGTTCATCATGGACGATGCCGAGGCGCTGATGCCCACCTACCTGCGCTTCGTGAAGGGCGTGATCGACTCCAGCGACCTGCCGCTCAACGTGAGCCGCGAACTGCTGCAGGAAAGCCGCGACGTGCGCGCCATCCGCGAAGGCTCCACCAAGCGCGTGCTCGGCATGCTGGAAGACCTGGCCAAGCACGACAAGCACACCGCCGGTGAAGAAGGCGCCGACGGCGTGACCGATGTGGTGAGCGACGAGGACAAGGCCAAGGAAGGCAAATACACGGCGTTCTACGCCGAATTCGGCGCCGTGCTCAAGGAAGGCCTGGGCGAGGACTTCGGCAACCGCGAGCGCCTGGCCAAGCTGCTGCGCTTCGCCTCCACGCAAAGCGATGCGGTCACCGTCTCGTTCGCCGACTACAAGGCGCGCATGAAGGAAGGCCAGGACGCCATCTACTACATCACCGCCGACACGCTGGCCGCCGCCAAGAACAGCCCGCAGCTCGAAGTCTTCAAGAAAAAGGGCATCGAGGTGCTCCTGATGACCGACCGCGTGGACGAGTGGGCGCTGAACTACCTGCAGGACTTCGACGGCACGCCGCTGCAGTCCGTGGCCAAGGGCGCGGTCGATCTGGGCAAGCTGCAGGACGAGGCCGAGAAGAAGGCCGCCGAGGAAGCCGCCGAGGCCTTCAAGCCGCTGCTGGCCAAGCTCAAGGAAGCCCTCAAGGACAAGGCCGACGACGTGCGCGCCACCACCCGCCTGGTCGATTCGCCCGCCTGCCTGGTCGTGCAGGACGACGGCATGAGCACCCAGCTGGCGCGCATGCTCAAGCAGGCCGGCCAGCAGGCGCCCGAGTCCAAGCCCGTGCTGGAGGTGAACCCCGATCACGCCCTGGTCAAGAAGCTGGACGGCAGCGTGCACTTCCACGACCTGGCGCACATCCTGTTCGACCAGGCGCTGCTGGCCGAAGGCGGCCTGCCCGAGGACCCCGCCGCCTATGTGAAGCGCGTGAACGCGTTGCTGGCTTGATCGGGCTCCAGCGCATGATTCACTAGGGCGTATTGCTATTAA
>NZ_BAAJYS010000466.1:0-2399 GCF_057543315.1 Acidovorax sp. KPB24-07 | reverse complement strand
GCAGCCGCGCGGCTGGCGCCGCCCGGTGCTGCAGGACGGCCCGGGCCCTGGCAAGGCGCTGCCCGACGAAGCGCTCGACGCGCTCGGCCAGATGCTGACCTTCCCCACGAGCGAGGAGGTGTATGCCGGCATCGCCGTGGTGCGCGAGGCCTGCACGCCCGATTCGCTGGCCGATTTCGCATGGGATGCGTTCGGCGCCTGGCTCGAAGCGGGCGGCCCGTCGAAGGACGGCTGGGCGCTGACCGCGCTGGGCCTGCTGGGCACCGACGACACCGCCCGCCGGCTCACGCCCTTCATCCGCGCCTGGCCCGGCGAGTCGGCCCATGCGCGCGCCGTCACGGGGCTGGACGTGCTCGCGCAGATCGGCACCGACGTCGCGCTGATGCTGCTCAACGGCATCGCACAGAAGATCAAGTTCAAGGGCTTGCAGGACAAGGCCCGCGAGAAGATCGCCGCCATCGCCGAGGCGCGGGGCCTGAGCCCCGAGGAACTGGAGGACCGCCTCGCGCCCGACCTGGGCCTGGATGCGCAGGGCACGCTGCGGCTCGACTTCGGTCCGAGGGCGTTCAAAGTGGGCTTCGACGAGACGCTCAAACCCTATGTGCGCGAGGTCTCGGGGGACGGCAGCGACGGCGCGCGCCTGCCGGACCTGCCCAAGCCGAAGAAGACCGACGACCCCGACCTCTCGGCGCAGGCCGTGGAGCGCTTCAAGCTGCTCAAGAAGGACGCGCGCACCATCGCCAGCCAGCAGTTGCTGCGCCTGGAGGTGGCCATGTGCGCGCGCCGGCGCTGGACGCCGGAGGTATTCCGCACCTTCCTCGCCGGCCACCCGCTCGTGCGCCACATCGTGCAGCGCCTGGTGTGGGGCGTGTACGAGGTGCCAGATGGCGGCAGCTACGGCGGCCGGCTCGCGGCCTGCTTTCGCGTGGCGGAAGACGGCAGCACCACCACGGCCGAGGACGACCCGTTCGATATCCCGGAGGGCGCGCAGGTGCGCATCGGCGTTCCGCATGCGCTGGAACTGTCGCCCGAGGACGCCGCGGCCTTCGGCCAGATCTTCGCGGACTACGAGCTGCTGCAGCCGTTCCCGCAGATCGGCCGCGACACCTACACGCTGACCGAGGCGGAGAAGGCGGACATCAAGCTATCGCGCTGGACCAAGGCCAAGGTGCCCACGGGCCGCGTGCTGGGCCTGGTCAACAAGGGCTGGCGCCGCGGGCAGGCGCAGGACGGCGGCGGCATCTGGTACTTCACCAAGCCGCTGGGAGCCGCCCATGTGATCGAGTTGCACCTGGACCCCGGCATCATCGTGGGCATGGTGGACGAGTACCCCGAGCAGGAACTGGGCGAGGTGCAGGTGGGCAAGCCTTCCGCGTGGGGCGAGTTGCAGAATGCCGAGCCCATCGGCCGTCTGGACGCCATCTCCGCCAGCGAGCTGATCCGCGACCTGGAGGGGCTTCGCGCCTGACCGGCCATCGCATGGCTGCCCCCTGCCTTTCCCATCCCTGACCGACCGCACCATGGCCATCTCCCGCAAGACAACACCTCCCGGCGAAGCCGCAACCGCGGGAGTCCCGCTGCAGCGGCCGCCTTCCGAAATCCTCCATGCCGCGGAACTGGAGCGCCTGCGCGCACAGGACACGGACCCGCGCCCGCCCGGCTGGTCGCTGGGCCTGCGCGCCGCACGGGCCTTCATCCTGGGCGATGCGGCGCTGGGCATCGCCCCCAAGATCGTCGCGCCCGTGGCAAGCATCGAACGCATGCTGGTCACGCTGGCCACCGGCCGCGGGCTGATGCTCGTGGGCGAGCCCGGCACGGCCAAGTCGCTGCTGTCGGAGCTGCTCGCCGCGGCCGTCTCGGGCGTCTCCACGCTGACCATCCAGGGCGGCGCCTCGACCACCGAGGACCAGATCAAGTACGGCTGGAACTACGCCCTGCTCATCAACGAAGGCCCCAGCCCGCGCGCGCTCGTGCCCGCACCGCTCTACCAGGGCATGCAGCAGGGACGCATCGTGCGGTTCGAGGAGATCACGCGCGCGCCGCTGGAGGTGCAGGACTGCCTGCTCGGCATGCTCTCCGACCGCGTGATGGCGGTGCCCGAGCTGGCGGGCGAACACGCCATGCTCTACGCCCGCGAGGGCTTCAACATCATCGCCACGGCCAACACGCGGGACCGCGGCGTGAACGAGATGAGTGCCGCGCTCAAGCGCCGCTTCGACTTCGAGACCGTCTTCCCGATCCTCGACTTCGACCGGGAGCTGTCGCTCGTGCAGGACGCCAGCGCGCGGCTGCTCGCGCAAAGCGGCATCCCGCACGCCGTGCCGGCGTCGGTGCTGGAGCTGCTCGTGTCCACCTTCCGAGACCTGCGCGGTGCACCGGCCGACGGCCAGCGCGGCGCG
>NZ_BAAJYS010000465.1:0-2400 GCF_057543315.1 Acidovorax sp. KPB24-07 | reverse complement strand
GTGAGGTAGTCGTCGGCGCCCAGCCGCAGGCCGTTGACCTTGTCCTCGGTGTTGCTGAGTGCGCTGAGCATCAGCACCGGCACGTGGCGCCCTTCGGAGCGCAGTGTCTGGCACAGCTCCAGGCCGCTCAGGCCGGGCAGCATGAGGTCGAGCAGCAGCAGCCCGGGATCGCCGGTGCGCGCCAGGGCCAGGCCGTCCGGGCCGTTGCGCGCCAGCTCCACGCTGTAGCCTTCGGCCTTGAGGCCGCGCAGCAGGAAGTCCGCCACGCGCGGATCGTCTTCGACCACCAGGATGTTCATGCGGTTTCCTCGGGGGACAGGGTTTCGGGGTGGCTGGCCGAAGGCACGGTGATCTGGACCACCGTGCCCACGCCGGGCTGGCTGTCGATGTCGATGCGGCCATGGTGCGCGTGCACGATGGACTGCGCGATCGACAGTCCGATGCCGGTGCCGTCCGCGCGGTGTGCCCGCGCGCGCTGGCCGCGCACGAAGCGCTGGAACACGGCGGGCAGTTCCTCGGCCTCGATGCCGATGCCTTCGTCGCGCACCAGCACCTGGGCTTCGCCGTCGGGGCCGGGCTGGCAGCCCACGCGCACCATGCCGCCGCGCTGCGAATAGCGCACCGCGTTGTCCAGCACGATCATCAGCGCCTGGCGCAGCCGGTCGGCATCGGCGTTCACCATCAGCGGGCCGCCGGGGGCGGGCGGCAGGGGCTCCACGGCCACGCCGTGCAGTCCGCCCAGCGCGGAGGCCTGCTCCGCCGCATCGGTCACCAGGGCCTGCAGGTCGATGCGGCGTGGGCGGATCACCAACTGGTCCGCCTCGGTCCTGGCGATCAGCAGCAGGTCGTGGATCACCTTGGTGAGCTGGTCGACGCCGCCGACGATGCGCTGCAGCGTCTGGCGGTATTCCTGCGCCGGCCGGTCGCCGCCGCGCATCGCGATTTCGGCCTCGCCCCGGATGGCCGTGGCGGGCGTGCGCAGTTCGTGGCCCAGGTCGGCGAACAGCTGGCGCCGGCGCTGGTCCACGCGCTGCAGGGTTTCGTGCGCCACGCTCAGTTCATGCGTGCGGGCCTGCACCGCATCCTCCAGTTCGCGGCGCGCCGCATCGGCATGGGCGCGGTGCTGCTGCAGCTCCGCCGCCATGGCATTGAAGTGCTGGGCGACGCGGTCGAATTCGTCCTTCGAGCCGGTGGCCACCCGGTGGTCCAGCGCGCCGGCCTGCAAGGCCCGCGTGCCGGCCAGCAGGCGGTCCAGGGGGCGCTGCAGGCGGCGGTTCAGGTGCAGCGCCAGCAGGGCCGCCACGGCGAGGGTGACGATCACCAGCGTGATCGCCTGCTGGCGCAGCACGTCCAGCCCGCGCTCGGTGGCGGCGCGCGCCACGGGAACGGCGCTGCGCTGGCGCTCGATGGCGCCGTTGATGAGCTCGCGCAGGTCCAGGCCGCGCGCCATGTCGAACGTGGCGTTCAGCTCTTCCCACACCGCAGGGAAGTCGGCCCCGGGCTCCAGCGGCTGCAGCTGCGCCAGGCGGGCCTCCACGGCCTGGATGTTGTCCTCCAGCAGCTCCGTCACGCGCACGAGCTGCGGCACCTCCTGGGGCATGGACATGCCCTCGCGGTGGGCCAGTTCGTGCCACAGGGCCAGGTCGCGGCGGGCCAGCTCCGCCAGGGCGGCCGCGCTTTGGTGCATGCGTTCGAGCAGCCGCTCGCGCACCTCAGGCACGGCATTGGCGTTCATCAGGCGCTGGGTGGCCCACACGCGCAGCCGCTGCTTGTTGGCCGACAGGTCCAGCAACTCCGAGAGGATGTCGCTGGCCAGCCGGCTGTGCTGGGCGTAGTCGTTGACGCGGTGGGTGCCCCAGTACACGAACGCGGCCTGGATGCATACCAGGGCCACGAGGGCGGCGAATGCCAGGGAGAGTCTTGCGCGGTACATGGGGCCGTCGGAGTGCGAAGGGCCTGCATTATGTTCCGTGCCGGGTGCCGGCAACCTGCCAGAGGCCAGGCAGCCGGATCCCCCGGTTGCTATGGAAATAATAGCTAAACAGGCAATCGATCTAACGGCATCGGGGTTATTTGGCCGGGATGGCCTGGCCGCCGGCCAGCGCCCACAGCGATTCGGCCACCTCCGACATGCCGGCGCGCTGGCGGTACAGGCGGATCTCCACCGGCACGTCCCAGGCCGCCTCGCCGGCCGCCACCAGCGTGCCGGCCCGCAGGTCGTCGGCGATGAGGCTGCGCGGCAGCCAGGCCACGCCGCGCCCCTCCAGCGCCATGGTCTTGAGCAGCACCGCGTGGTGCGCGGTGAACACCACCGCCACGCCGCCCGGCACGGCCGACTCCCCGCCATCGCCGTACACGCCGCGCATGCGCGCCCGCATGATGCGGCCCAGGCCCGAGGCG
>NZ_BAAJYS010000464.1:0-2408 GCF_057543315.1 Acidovorax sp. KPB24-07 | reverse complement strand
GGATGGCGCCGTTGTCGCCAGGGCTGCCAGCCGCGGCGGGCACCGCCGTGGTGGGGTGGGGGCGGCATGCGCGGCGAAGGCGCCGGGTACGTCGTGCGCGTCATGGAACCACGAGGCCACGGCCACGGCCAGAAAGGCCGCCAGCGTCACGCCCAGCGCGCGGCGCGGGCCGCGCTGCGATGGCGAGACCAGGCCGCGGGACACCCAGGGCGTGAGCAGCAGCACCCCCAGCACGAAGAACACGTCGCCCCGTGCAGCAAGCGGCCACCAGTCCAGCCCGGCCTCCCACAGCGACCACAGCAGCGTCACCAGCACCAGCCCGGCATAGACCCACAGGGCGGCGGGGTTGCGCTGGGCCAGCATCCAGCCGGCGAGCAGGGTGGCCAGGCCCGCGGGCAGGTAGTACCACGAGCCGCCCAGGGCGATGAGCCAGACCCCGCCGACGCCGATGGCCAGGCCGATCACGACGAGAAGCACCCCCAGGAAAACAGGCGCGTGGCGTTGGTTGGGCATGACCATTCCTCTTGAATAGGCAGTTCCCGGGCATGGCCTGCGGCCGGATGTGCGGGGGTTGGGGCTGGGAAGCGGCACGCTGGAAGTCGCGTGCGCCGGGGGTGACGTTAAGCGGGCACCCCGCGCCGCCGTGTCGGTTCCGCCCGTCGCCCCATGTAGGACGAACGCACCGGGCCCCGGCACCGGTGCTTTGGAGCCTTGCATGACGCGTGCGCGACAGGGCCTCAGGGTTTCCGGCCTGCAGGGATGGGGCTGTGCTGCGCTGCAATGGTGGTTGCTTACTTTGCGAGAACCGACCGACCATGCAGCGCCGCCATCTCATGCAGCTCGGGGCCGCGGCCCTGGCCGCCCCCGCCCTTACCGCCCGTGCCCAATCCTTCCCCGCCCGGCCCATCAAGCTGGTGATCGCCTTCCCGGCCGGCGGACCCACCGACATCACCATGCGCGTGCTGGCCGACAGCGCCGGCAAGGCGCTGGGCCAGCCGGTCATCGTGGACAACAAGCCCGGCGCCGGCGGCACGCTGCCCGCGCAGCTGCTGCAGTCCTCGGCGGCCGACGGCTACACCGTGGCGCAGATCCCGCTGGGCGTGTTCCGCATGCCCTACACCACCAAGATCAACTGGGACCCGGTCAAGGACATCACCTATGTGCTGAACGTCACGGGCTACGCCTTCGGCGTGGTGGTGCCGGCCGACTCGCCGTTCAAGACCTGGGCGGACTTCGTGGCCTATGCCAAGGCCAACCCCGGCAAGCTCAGCTACGGCTCCACCGGCACGCTGACCAGCCCGCACCTCACCATGGAGCTGGCCGCGCAGCAACTGGGCCTGCAACTGCTGCACGTGCCGTACAAGGGCAGTGCCGACCTGATGCAGTCCATCCTGGGCGGGCAGATCATGGCCGCGGCCGACTCCACCGGCTTCGCGCCGCAGGTCGAGGCGGGCAAGCTGCGCGTGCTGAACACCTGGGGCGCCGAGCGCCTGGCGAAATTCCCCGATGCGCCCACGCTCAAGGAGCTGGGCATCGACGTGGTGCAGAACTCGCCCTTCGGCATCGGCGCGCCCAAGGGCACGCCGCCGGACGTGGTCAGGCGCCTGCACGATGCGTTCAAGCAGGCGATGGACCAGGAGTCCTACCGCACCGCGCTGGCGCGATACGACATGGTGCCGATCTACATGGACAGCGCGCGCTACCGCCAGTTCGCGCAGGACACCTTCACGCGCGAGAAGGCGCTGGTGGAAAAGCTGGGCCTGGGCAAGCCGCTGTAGTCCCTCGCGCACCGGGATGGAGCGCCGCTTGCGATGGATCGATTTGCTATGAAAATAATAGCTACAAGGGCAATATTTTCTAGGGCATGCGGCCCATCGCACCCAAAATGGCCTGCGCGACCTCGGCAAAGCCCGCGCCGCGCTCGCCCCGGGTGACGTAGCGCGGCCGGTGGCGCAGCTGCGGCACGAAGCGCGCCACGTTCGCCACGCCCACGCTGTGGGCGAAGCGCTCGAACATCAGCTGGTCGTTGGTGGAGTCGCCCACGTAGACCCATCGGTCGATCTCGGCGTCCAGGTCGCGCCCCAGGCGCTCGCGCACGATCCAGCGGGCGCCCTCCAGCTTGTTGTGCGCCCCGAACCAGCCGTTGACGTGGATGCTGCTCACCGTGGCATGCATGCCCGCCGCGTGCAGGCGGTCCACCACCTGGTCGATGGCGGCCTGCGGCAGGTGCACGAACTCGCTGTGGTCGATGGCGATGTCGCACTCGCGCCCGGCGGAATCGGTGGCGCGGCGTGCGCCCGGCACCTCGCGCTCGATCTGCGTCAGCACGGCCTGCATCCGCGCGTAGTTGGCCGCCCGCGTCGGCGCATCCTGTTGATACCATTTCGATAGCACGATGCCGGCGTTTT
>NZ_BAAJYS010000463.1:0-2430 GCF_057543315.1 Acidovorax sp. KPB24-07 | reverse complement strand
GGCGACCGGCTACACGCAAAGCGGGCAGGGGAGCAGCAACTACAGCGAAGCCATCAAGTTCGACCTGCGGTATCCGGGGCAGGTGTTGGATGAGGAGACAGGACTGGCGTACAACCTGAACCGGTACTACGACCGGGAGGGAGGGCGGTACTTCCAGGCCGACCCGATTGGACTGGAGGGGGGGTGGAATCGGTTTGCTTATGTGAGTGGCAATCCGCTGGCATGGACTGATCCCAAGGGCTTAGCAATTCCGGCAGTGGTAATTGCATGTATGAGTAATCCTTTATGTGCAACTGCTGCCGGAGGAGTTGCTGTTGCAGCAATAAATGCATGCAAACAAACGTTTGATTATTTATCTCCGCGCTTTACAAACTGGTCGCTGTCGACTAGTAATCCAATGACTGGTGAGCCAGGTTGTGAAGTAGAATGTGAAAATAAAAGTGGTAATAGAAAACAAACGAGGCGGTATGGGCCGGACGGATTTCCTGAAACGGACACTGACTGGGACCATAGTCACGGAGGAATCGGCTCTCCACATTCACACGATTGGAGTCGTCCATCTGACGGGAGTCGACCTACTCACGGAAACCGTGGGGAAGGGCGACCTTCGGTGCCAGGTGATCCAGGACTTGTTAAATAAATAAGAGGTAAAAATGATTTGCTTAGTAATTACACCTGTGGGCTTAAAAGAAGCACTTCAATTAAAGCGTAATGGCGGGAGTCATCATATTTGGTGTGGCTCAGATTTGGTTTTTGATTCAATATCAATTAAAGATGTTTCGCAATTTAATTATCCTTTGATGGGTGCGAGTTTGGATATTATTGAGGGCGCGTTAGAGACAATTAGGGAGCACCATCCGGATGAGGTTGTGTGGGTGGAAGGCTGTTTGCGATAGTTGGATGAAAAGCCGCTATAAATGGTCCGCGCGATGAATTGCAGTGTTCAAATTTTTATTAATGCATTGAACGCGGCAAGGCATTTAATTGCTGATCTTGGATAATGGCTGTATCGAATTTTATAAGGACCGCGAAATTAGTGCCTATCCATTGTTCAGGAGCGTCCTGCTGCTCGCCGAGTGATGCTTCGATCAAGTCAATTCATGGCAGCACTGCAGGCCTCCGACGAAAATCGTAGTGAAGAGGCACTTCGACTGATGGAGCAATGTGCAAAGGAGGGAGATCCCGTTGCGTGCTATTTCATGGCGCTTTGGTATCGCGATGGCGAAGGCGTTCTTGCGAGCGCGGTTCAAAGCGAGCATTGGATGCAGGAAATGCAACGGATCGCTGAGTCCGACAATGCCGAGGCTCAATGGGAATTAGGACAGGCCCTTCGATACGGCAATGTCTTTCCTTGTGACGTCCGGCGTGCCAATTACTGGCTGGAGCGCGCCGCGGAAAACGGTTGGGGCGAAGCGCAACATCAGTTGGCGTGGTATCTGGAAACGGGGCAGTATGGCTATGCGGATGATAAGCAGATGGCCGAGCAGTGGTACCAACGTGCATTTGAGCAAGAGCATCCCGAGGCGCTTTACACATATGCCCTGCGCGATTTCAAGGGCGGCAACATCACGGAGAAAGCGATTGAGTTGCTTAAGCGCGCGGCCGAGAAGGGGTTCAAGCAAGCGGAGCACGTCTTGCGTAAGCACACGCACTGAGCGATGGCCCATGTGATGGAGATTTCCCTCAGAAAGCGCTGAGCCAATGGATTGTTCGAATGCGAACAGCCTAGCCTTTAAATCCTTATGGAATGGTGTCAATGGCGATGCGATGGGGGTTCACACGCAACTCAAGGCCATTTTCAATTCCTGGAGCCCAAGAGCCATCGCTTCCTCGGACCATCGAATAAGCGCATCCACCTGTATCCCATCCTTGGCATCCGCCGCCATCTCCAGCGCCCGGGTAATACCACTCAACCGTTGCAACCCAAAACTCCCAACGGTGCCCCCCAACTCATGGACTTCCTGCCGCAGGCGGTCCCAGGCCTCGGCGCGGCGGGCGTCATGGATGCGGTCCATACGCTGCTCACAGTCGAGAATGAATCGGGTGACCAGCGCGTCGAAGCGGTCAGTGGTGAAAACACTGCGCAGCTCCTCCAAGGCCTTTTCATCGAAGAAAGCATCCGTACCCACCTCGGCGGCCCCTTTGACGAGGGCTGGCTGAGCATGGTGGTCGTCGGCCTCTGCGCTCGGTGATGTGAATGCCGTTGCAGGCGCCGGGGCAGCAGACGCCGAAGGTACCTTGTGCCCCCCCGGCGCCAGCCACCGCGCCAGAGTGGCCCACAGCCTCTCCTCCAGCACCGGCTTGGCCAGGTGATCGTTCATGCCGGCCGCCCGGGTGCGCTCGATGTCCTGGCGCGCGGCGTTGGCGGTCATGGCAATGATGGGCAGGTGGGCGAAGCGCGGGTCTTGGCGCAGCGCGCGGGTGGCGGTC
>NZ_BAAJYS010000462.1:0-2439 GCF_057543315.1 Acidovorax sp. KPB24-07 | reverse complement strand
AAACGGCCGCCCTGGACCCTGCCCCGCCGGCCCCGGCGGACGGCCCAACCGCCCTGAACGCAGCTGACATTCCGCAGAGCGGATCGATGATGGAGACCCTGGCTCCGGCGCCCCATGAAGCCGCCGCCGAATCCGCGCCGCCGACACCCGAGGCCCTGCGCGCCGCGCTCGCGCCCGACGACCCGCTGGCCCCGCTGGTGCAGGCGCTGTCCAGCGGCGATTCGATCGTGATCTTTCCCGAGGGCACGCGCGGCCACGGCGATGAGCCCCAGCCCTTCAAGTCGGGCCTGTACAAGCTGGCGCTGATGTTCCCGCAGGCGGTGCTGGTGCCGGCCTGGATCCACAACGTGCAGCGCGTGATGCCCAAGGGCGAAGTGGTGCCCGTGCCCATCCTGTGCTCGGTGACCTTCGGCGCCCCGATCCAGGTCGAGCCCGGCGAGGAGCGCCGCCCGTTCCTGGACCGCGCGCGCCGCGCCGTCATCGCGCTGCGGGAGGTCTGACATGAACGACTTCCTTCGCAACCTCACCACCACGCAGCAGATCGGCGCGCTCTTCGTCGCGATGTTCGGCCTGCTCTCGCTGGTCACCCTCTACGCCTTCTTCCAGACGCTGCGCGAGGCGCGCGGCACCGGCGTGCAGGACCAGGCCGAGCACGAGGCGCACCAGCAGGAATGGCGGCGCTTCTGGAGCCTGCTCAAGACCTCGTGGTTCATGGCCACCGTGTTCTGGGTGGGCTGGGCCCTGGGCGATACCGTGGCCACGGTGCTCTTCGCCATCGTGGCGTTCTTCGCGCTGCGCGAGTTCATCACCCTCTCGCCCACGCGCCGGGGCGACCACCGCAGCCTGGTGCTGGCCTTCTTCGTGGTGCTGCCGCTGCAGTTCATCCTCGTGGGCACGCGCAAGTTCGACCTGTTCACGGTGTTCATCCCGGTGTACGTCTTTCTCGCGCTGCCGGTGGCCAGCGCGCTCGCCAACGACCCCGAGCGCTTCCTGGAGCGCAACGCCAAGCTGCAGTGGGGGATCATGGTGTGCGTGTACGGCATGAGCCATGTGCCCGCGCTGCTGCTGCTCGACTTCCCCGGTTACGAAGGCAAGGGCGCCTTCCTGGTGTTCTTCCTGGTCGTGGTGGTGCAGGCCGGCGTGATCGCCCAGCACCTGCTGGGCCGCCGGTTCCCCCACAAGCCGGTGGCGCCGCAGGTGAGCCAGAGCTTCCAGTGGCTGAGCTGGGCCAGCGGCGTGGCGGTGGGCGGCGTGGCCGGGGTCATGCTGTCGTTCATCACGCCGTTCAAGCCAGGGCAGGCGCTGGGCATGGCCCTGCTGGCGTGCCTGGCGGGCAGCCTGGGCCACCTGGTGATGAAGGCGCTCAAGCGCGACCGTGGCATCACCAGCTGGGGCATGCAGGGCCAGTCGGTCACGGGCGCGGGCGGGCTGCTGGACCGGGTGGACGCGCTGTGCTTTGCGGCGCCGGTGTTCTTCCACTCCGTGCGCTGGTACTTCGGCTTGTAGGCGAAATCGGCCTTATGCCCTAGAACTTATTACCCTTGATGCTATGAATAAGTGAGCACATGCGAATCCTGGGAATTGACCCCGGCCTGCAGACCACCGGCTTCGGCGTGGTGGATGTGGACGGCCACGCGCTGAGCTACGTCGCGAGCGGGACGATCCGCACCACGGCGCTCGCGCTGGGCAACCTGCCGGGCCGGCTCAAGGTGCTGTTCGACGGCATCACCGAGGTGGTGGCGCGCTACCAGCCCGACGTGGCCACGGTGGAAATCGTCTTCGTGAACGTGAACCCCCAGTCCACCCTGCTGCTGGGCCAGGCGCGGGGCGCCTGCATCACCGCGCTGGTGGCCAGCGACCTGCCGGTGGCCGAGTACACCGCGCTGCAGATGAAGAAGGCCGTGGTCGGCCACGGCCGGGCCGCCAAGACCCAGGTGCAGGAGATGGTGCGGCGGCTGCTGCACCTGCCGGGCCTGCCCGGCTCCGACGCGGCCGATGCGCTGGGCATGGCCATCACCCACGCGCATGCGGGGGCGGCCATGGCGCGCCTGGGCGAGGCGGCCACGCTCAACCGGCGCCAGCACGCCATGTACAAGGGCGGCCGCAGCTACTGACCGGCGGGGTGCGCGGGCCGTCGTCCCCTGTTGCCGGCCGGCGGCCTACTGGAAGACGATCTGCGCGATCACCCCGGTGCCGATGGCGATGAGCAGGTAGTCCGGCCCGTTCTGCACCCAGTGGTATCCGCGCGGCGGGGGCGCCAGGTGGTGGTGGCGCCAGTTGTTCACCACGTAATGGTGCGAGCGGTACATGGGCGGCACGCGGCTGCCGCGGTACCAGTTGTGCTGCGGGCCGACGCCGCGCTGGCCGTGCATCTGCGGATGGCCGGGGTGCACCATCGGCGGTCCGGGCCGGTACACCGGGCCGCCGTGGTAGGCCTGC
>NZ_BAAJYS010000461.1:0-2446 GCF_057543315.1 Acidovorax sp. KPB24-07 | reverse complement strand
CGGCCGGATGCCGCGGCGCCGGCCCGCTGCAGGGGGGCGCAGCGCCCTCCCGGTTCAGCCGCCAGTCCATGCGCGCGAGCAGATGGCCCAGCAGCGTGCGGTACAGCGCATCGCCCACCAGCGCATCCTCCACGCCGGCGTCCAGGTTGGGGTTGTCGTTGATCTCGATCACATGGGCGCCGGCCGCATTGCACTTGAGGTCCACGCCGTAAAAGCCGTTGCCGACCAGCCGCGCCGCGCGCGTGGCGGCCTGCAGCACCGGCGGCGGCACGGCATCCAGGGACACGGCCTGCGTGCGGCCCTCCACGTACCCGCCGTCTTCGCCGTGCCGCAGGATCTGCCAGTGGCCCTCGCACATGTAGTACTTCGCTGCGAACAGGGGCTCCCCGCCCACCAGGCCGATGCGCCAGTCGAAGTCGGTGTACATGAATTCCTGCAGCAGGATGATCCCGGACTCGCGGAGCATTTCGCGCGCAATGGCGTGCAGCGCCTCGGCGTTCTCGGCCTTCTTCACGCTGCGGCTGAACGAGCCGTCCGGCACCTTCACCACCACCGGGTAGGCCAGGCCCCGCGGCAGATCGCCCAGCGTGCGGCGGCTCACGAGGTGCGTGCGCGGCGTGGCGATGCCGTGGCCCTTGAGCAGCTCGGCCAGGTACGCCTTGTTGGTGCATCGCAGGATGGAGACCGGATCGTCGATCACCGGCATGCCCTCGGCCGCGGCTTTCTTGGCGAACTGGAAGGTGTGGTGGTTGACCGCCGTGGTCTCGCGGATGAAGAGCGCATCGAACTGGGTCAGGCGCGAGAAATCCTTCTTCTCGATCAGTTCGACCGCGATGCCCATGTCCTGGCCCACGTCCACGATCTTCTGCAGCGTGCGGCGGCTGGACGGCGGCAGCGGGTCGTTGGGGTCGTGCAGGATGGCCAGGTCCATGCGCGGCGCGGCCACCGGCGCGGCGGGGCGCCAGTGGCGGCGCGTGAAATGCGCCAGGGCCTCGTCGAACAGGCCGTCGCGGTGGGCATCCACATCGCGCGGATCCAGCGATTGCAGCGCGGCGACATGCCAGCCGGGCGATGGCTCGCGCCGCTGCAGGTGCAGCCGCAGCAGCGGGCAGCGGAACAGCTCGAAGCTCTTGCGCGCAAGGGCGGTCAGTTCGGCGTCCTCCGTCAGCCCGAAGAACACGTGCAGGGTGAGCGAGCTGACGGACTGCGGCACGCTGTCCAGCGGACCGATCAGGCGGTCCAGCGCGGCCAGCGAACCCGCCTGCTGCTTGCCGCGCTGCAGTGCCACGATGGTCTCGACGCTGGGCGTGACCCGGTCGCCCCGCGCTTCGGCCAGCAGCGAGCAGTAGTAGCCCATGCCCAGGTAGCTGTAGTTGCGGCACAGGTTGGTGACCTTGCGCGCACGCGCTCGCGGGCGCGGCTCCTCGGCGATGAACGCCTCCGCGGTGACGATGCGCACCCCGGGGTCGCTCCAGCGGAAATCCGAGCGTCTTTCCACCACGATCACATGTTCTGAAGTCACTTCAAGGCTTTCTGGACAGGATGACGGCCGCTGTCCGGCGGCGGCGCCCGTAGCGGGCCATCTTCTTGAATTCGGACAGGCTCACCGACACACCGCCGTCGCCCTCGCCCGAACGGGCCATCGGGTCCAGCACCCGAAAGACCGTGCCGTCGAACCCGGTGATGACGACCCAGTGCGGCGCCTTTTCACGGTGCAGGCGCCACAGGCTGATGAGCACGATGGGCACGTGCCCGTGGCGCAACTGCTCGATCACGCCCTCGGGCGAGACGGGCAGCGCGAACACCGGCGCGCCATGCGCGACCAGTTCGGCGCGGAAATCGTCCTCCACGCGCTGGATCACGCGCTTCTTGTGGGGCTCGCGCACGCTGTCCATGAAGAGCGACGAGCCCGCGGCGGCGTACACCGCCACACCGAAGCCACGGCGCAGGGCGGCGCAGGCCAGGCCGAACGGGCCGCAGCCGCCATGGCCCGCGGCCATGAACACCGTGGTCGCCTCGCGCCACAGGCGGATCTCGGCGGCCTGGTCCAGCACGGTGTCCGGCGCCAGGGCCGACATGGCGATCAGCAGCGCGCATGGGCCGCAGGTGAACTCCAGTGTCTGTCCGTAGTGCCGGGCCCCCGGCAGCATCAGCCGGTCCCGGCGGTGGCCGTCGAACACGTCCTTCTCGAAGCGGATCGCATCCGCGCCGTCCGCGTAGTAGCCGGGCGCGCGGCCCACCGCCACGAACCCGAAGCGCTGGAACAGCCGGTGGGCGGCCACGTTCTCGGCCCGGCTCTCCAGACGCAGCAGGGCGCAGCCCCAATGGCGCGCGCAGTCCAGCGCCTCGGCCAGGAACGCACTGGCGATGCCGCCGTGGCGCGCCTGGGGCGCAACGGCGATGGAATACAGCCGCGCCACCGAGGTGCCCGGCGGCGCAGGACCAC
>NZ_BAAJYS010000460.1:0-2450 GCF_057543315.1 Acidovorax sp. KPB24-07 | reverse complement strand
CGTGGCGCTGCGGGTGTTCGAGGCTGGTGCGGCGCGGCCGGCGGGCGATGCGCCGCAGGGCTCCGGCCCGCCGCTCTGACCGGCGTACGGGCATGAAAAAACCGCCAGGCCCGGTGGGGCGCTGGCGGTCCATTCCAGGGAAGGGCGCCGGCCGGGTAGGCCGGGCGGACCCTCCTCGGGCCAAGGCGGATCAGGGGTACAGACCGCGCATTTCGCGGGCGTGCAGGATGCGCTGGCACGCCACGATGAAGGTGGCCGTGCGCAGGCTCACCTTGTGTTCCTGCGCCACGTGCCAGATGCCGGCGAAGGCCTCCTGCATGATGCGCACGAGGCGGGCGTTGATCTCGTCCTCGCTCCAGAAGAAGCTGGAGAAATCCTGCACCCATTCGAAGTAGCTCACCGTCACGCCGCCGGCGTTGGCGATCACGTCGGGCAGCACCAGCACGCCCTTGTCGTGCAGGATGTCGTCGGCCTCGGTGGTCGTGGGGCCGTTGGCGCCCTCGATCACGAGCTTGGCCTTGATCTGGCCGGCGTTGTGCTTGGTGATCTGGCCTTCCAGCGCGGCGGGGATGAGGATCTCGCAGTCCACGCCCCAGAAGTCTTCCTTGGCGATCGCATCGGCGCCGCCGAAGCCGCCCACGCCGCCCGTCTTCTTGACGTGCTCCAGCAGGGCGGGCACGTCCAGGCCGCCCTGCTGGAAGATGGTGCCGGTGTGGTCCTGCACGGCCACCACCTTGGCGCCCGCTTCGGCGAACAGCTTGCCGGCGATGCCGCCCACGTTGCCGAAGCCCTGCACCGCGATGCGTGCGCCTTCCAGCGGCAGGCCCGTCAGCTTGGCGGCTTCCACGCCCACGGTGAACACGCCGCGGCCGGTGGCCTCGACGCGGCCGAGCGAGCCGCCCAGGTCCACCGGCTTGCCGGTGACCACGCCCGTGGCGGTGGCGCCGGTGTTCATGGAGTACGTGTCCATCATCCAGGCCATGACCTGGCCGTTGGTGTTCACGTCAGGGGCGGGGATGTCCTTGGAAGGGCCGATGAGCAGGCCGATCTCGCTGGTGTAGCGGCGCGTCAGGCGCTCCAGCTCGCCGCGCGACAGCTTCTTGGGATCGACGCGGATGCCGCCCTTGGCACCGCCGTAGGGCACGTTCACGGCCGCGTTCTTGACCGACATCCAGGCCGACAGGGCCATCACTTCGGACAGCGTGACGTCCTGGTGGAAGCGCACGCCGCCCTTGCCGGGACCGCGGCTCAGGTTGTGCTGCACGCGGTAGCCCTCGAAGTGGGCGATGGTGCCGTTGTCCAGCTCGATCGGCACGTCCACGATCAGGATGCGCTTGGGGCGCTTGAGCGTTTCCACCCAGCGCGCCAGGTTGCCCAGGTAGGGCGTGACGCGGTCCACCTGCTGCAGGTAGTTGCCCCACGGGCCGAGGTCGTCGGCCTGGAGGTAGGAGGGCAGTTCGTGCTGGGTGCGGGTGCCGTTGGTGTTCGACATGAGGGGGTTTCCTTGAAGGAGGGATCAGTTCAGACAACGGAGCTTATGCCTGCCCCCGGCAACTGTCCAAGGCCGGAGTGTTACAGGTTTATGCGCCGAATGCATAACCTGGGCAACGGGTCGCAACGCCGTTTTTCAAGGGCCGGCCGACGGGCGGTCGCGCGGCTCATTCCACCTGGATGCCCGCCAGCGCGGGATCGCCTTCGGGGTAGCGCAGGCCGAGCCGGCCCAGCACCTCGCGCAGCACGGTGGCGATCATGAGGTTGCGGTGGGTCTTGGAGTCGGCGGGCACGATGGTCCAGGGGGCCCACGGCGTGTGCGTGGCGGCCAGCAGGGTGGCGTAGGCGCGCTGGTAGTCGTCCCACTGCTTGCGCGCGGCGATGTCGCCCAGGTCGAATTTCCAGTGCTTGGCCGGGTCGTCCAGGCGCTCCTGCAGCCGCTTGCGCTGCTCGTCCCGGCCGATGTGCAGCATGAACTTCACCACCACGGTGCCGGTTTCGGTCAGCAGGCGTTCGAAGTCGTTGATGTGCGCCAGCCGCTGGCGGTGCTGCTCGGGTGTGATCCAGCCGTTCACCACGGGCACCAGCACGTCTTCGTAGTGGCTGCGGTTGAACACGGTCAGCTCGCCCGCGCCGGGCACCTGCTGGTGGATGCGCCAGAGGTAGTCGTGGGCGCGCTCGGTGTCGGTGGGCGCCTTCCAGCCCACGGCGTGCACGCCCAGCGCGCTCATGCGGCCGAACACCCCGCGCACCGTGCCGTCCTTGCCGGAGGTGTCGGTGCCCTGCAGGATCACCAGGAGCTTGTAGCGCTTGTCGGCGTACAGCAGGTCCTGCAGGGTGTCCAGTTCGAGGGCCAGGGCCTCCACGCGCGCCTTGTCGCTGGCCTTGTCGCCCTGGGAGAAGGGCTTGGCCGCGGGGTCGAAGCGGGCCAGGTCCAGGGCG
Source organism: Acidovorax sp. KPB24-07 (assembly GCF_057543315.1). Lineage (NCBI taxonomy): Bacteria > Pseudomonadati > Pseudomonadota > Betaproteobacteria > Burkholderiales > Comamonadaceae > Acidovorax > Acidovorax sp. KPB24-07. The sequence continues at coordinate 17 of NZ_BAAJYS010000460.1, read as the reverse complement.
GGCGGGGGGCCGTCTTT
>NZ_BAAJYS010000459.1:0-2457 GCF_057543315.1 Acidovorax sp. KPB24-07 | reverse complement strand
GGCTGCGCGCCGCTGCCCGCCTGCCCCACCGCGGCGGACGACATCGCGCTCATGGCCTTCACCTCGGGCACCACGGGGCATCCCAAGGCGCCGGTGCACAGCCACCGCGACGTGCTGGCGGCCTGCGGCGCGTGGCCGCACCATGTGCTGCGCTCCACGCCCGAGGACATCGTGGTCGGCTCGCCGCCGCTGGCCTTCACCTTCGGGCTGGGCGGGCTGCTGCTCTTTCCCATGGCCGCCTGCGCGAGCGTGTACTTTCCCGACGTGCCCTACACCCCCGAGGTGATGGTGCGGCTGATGCGCGAGGTGGGCGCCACCGTCTGCTACACCGCGCCCACCTTCTACCGGCAGATGGCACCCTTCGCCAAGGCCCTGGGCCTGCCCGCGCTGCGCACCTGCGTGAGTGCCGGCGAGGCCCTGCCGGATGCCACGCGCCAGCTGTGGAAGGACGCCACCGGCATCGAGATGACCGACGGCATCGGCGCCACCGAGATGTTCCACATCTTCATCTCGTCGGCCGGCAGCGAAGTGCGGCGCGGCGCCATCGGCCGCGTGGTGCCGGGCTACCAGGCCAAGGTGGTGGACGGGCGCGGGCGCGAGCTGCCGCGCGGCACGGTCGGCAAGCTCGCCGTGATCGGCCCCACGGGCTGCCGCTACCTGGACGATGCGCGCCAGGCCAACTACGTGAAGAACGGCTGGAACCACCCCGGCGACGCCTTCGTGCAGGACGCCGACGGCTACTTCTTCTACCAGGCGCGCGACGACGACATGATCATCACGGCCGGCTACAACGTGGGCGGCCCCGAGGTCGAGGATGCCCTGCTGCGCCACCCCGCCGTGGCCGAGTGCGCCGTGATCGGCGTGCCCGACGACGAGCGCGGCATGGTCGTCAAGGCCATCTGCGTGCTGCGCCCCGGCCATGCCGGCGACGACGCCCTGGCCAAGGCGCTGCAGGACCACGTGAAGGCCAGCATCGCCCCCTTCAAATACCCGCGCATCGTGGAGTTCGCCACCGCCCTGCCGCGCACCGAGACCGGCAAGCTGCAGCGCTTCAAGCTGCGCCAGGCCGCCGCGCTGGCCCGCGACAGCGCGGCCGCTGCGGCCGCCAACGCCCCACTTCCATCCCCCAAGACATGACCCTGCACACCCGACTGCAACCGCCCGACTGGGCGCCCCCCAAGGGCTACGCCAATGGCGTGGCCGCCCGCGGCACGCTGCTCTTCGTGGGCGGCCAGATTGGCTGGAACGCCCGCCAGGAGTTCGAGAGCGACGACTTCATCGTCCAGGCCCGCCAGACCTTCCTGAACGTACGCGCCGTGCTGGAGGCCGGCGGCGCCGGCCCCGAGCACCTGGTGCGCATGACCTGGTACGTGGTGGACCGCGAGGAATACAACGCGCGCCTGAAGGAGCTGGGCGCCGCCTACCGCGAGGTGCTGGGCCGGCACTTTCCGGCCATGGCCTGCGTGCAGGTCGCCGGCCTCATGGAAGCGCGCGCGCGCATCGAGATCGAGGCCACCGCCGTGCTGCCGGACTGAGTGCGGCCCCTGCACTTCCCGGCGCCCCGGCCGGGCGGAAACGGCCCGCACCGGGCACGGCTGCACGATGTGGCCTAATAGCGTGTTTTTCACTTTTCTCTCCAGGAGCCTCCCAAATGGGCAACAAGATCGTTACCGAAGCCGACCGCAAGCGCACCCCCCGTCCCGAGCCACTGCCCGGCGTGACCCTGGCCACCCCCGGCCGCGGCCAGCGCGTGAGCCTGGAGCGTGGCGTCGCCACCCGCAGCAAGAAGAACCCCGGCAAGCGCTCCAAGAAGGGCGGCTGAAAAGCCCCCTTCGCGCCCAGCGCAACGCCAAAGCCCTCTCCGGAGGGCTTTTTTCATGGTGCGACGGTGGCGCGCCAACGCGGCGGCGGCGCGCTCGGCCCGCCGGCTCAGAACCGGTAGCGCGCCGTCACCTGCGCACTGCGCGGCGCGCCGTACCTGCCCGAATACCACCAGCCCGACATCGCGGCGATGTCCTTGCGGTCGAACACGTTCTGCACGTTCAGCGCGACCGACAAGCGATCGTTCACCCCGCAGCGGGCCAGGAGGCGGGCCACGGCCCTCTAACGCCAGCCTTGCGTGCCACCCGCCGCGGCCTGTGCGGCGATCCGCCAGCAGGCCGCGCCGAAGCGCACCGCCTCGCCCTGCACAAAGGGCTCGAAAGCCGCCCGCACGGCGGCGATGACCCGGGTGCGGGTCGCCCGTCGGCGCTGCGCAGGGCCAGGCCGACCGGGCCGAGGCCGGTGAAATAAGGCACCAGTTCGTCGCGCCGCAGGGAGCAGACGGCATCGAGGGGCTCGATCTCGACGCCGGCCCAGCCACTGGCCTGCAGGATGTCCGCCACCCGCTCACGGTCCGCGAACGCGAACTGGCCCGGCGCATCCGGCTGGCGCACGGGCAGGCCCGGCAGCAGCGGG
>NZ_BAAJYS010000458.1:0-2465 GCF_057543315.1 Acidovorax sp. KPB24-07 | reverse complement strand
GCATGCGCAGCGCGTGGTGATCGCCCTGGCTGCTGGCGGCCGAGCCGCAACTCGATCGTGGCGGACGAGCCCACCACCGGCGCCTGGACGTGTCGATCCAGGCGCAGATCCTCAACCTGTTCATGGACCTGCGCGACCAGCTGGGCCTGACCTACCTGTTCATCAGCACGACCTGGGCGTGGTGGAGCACGTGTGCGACCGCGTGGTGGTGATGTACCTGGGCCGCGTGGTTGAGAGCGCGCCCGTCGAGGAACTCTTCGCCCGGCCCAACCACCCCTACACGCAGGCGCTGCTGGCCGAGATCCCGAGCGTGGCCGCGCGGCGCACGCGCTTTTCGTCCATCCGCGGCGAGATCCCCAGCCCCATTTCGCCGCCCTCGGGCTGCCATTTCCATCCCCGGTGCCCGCACGCCATGCCGCGCTGCGCCACCGAGGTGCCGCGGCTGCGCGGCATCGCCGTGCGGCACGAGAGCGCCTGCCACCTCAACGACGGCTGAGCGCTCACCGTCCAACGCCCGTTGCCCCCGCCGTATCCCGTTCGTTTTTTCCTGAAAGGCCCGCCATGACTTCCTTCCGCCTCGCCACCCTGGCCGCCGCCGCGCTGCTCGCCGGCACCGGCGCGCTCGCGCAGAACGGCAACACGCTGTCCATCGGCTTCGCCGACCCGGTGTCGTCGGTCGATCCGCAACTCAACAACCACGCGGGCGACCGCTCGCTGGCGCTGCATTTCTGGGACTCGCTGGTCAACTCGCGCGACGGCGGCAAGCTGGAGCCGGGCCTGGCCGCCAGCTGGAAGACGCTGGACGACAAGACCTGGGAGTTCAAGCTGCGCACCGACGTGAAGTGGCAGGACGGCACGCCCTTCACCGCCGACGACATCGTGTTCTCGTTCCAGCGCGCGCGCAACGTGCCCGGCAGCGTGGCGTCCTATGCGGGTGCGCTGCGCACGGTCGAATCGACCACGGCCAAGGACGCGCACACCGTCATCGTCAAGACCAACACGCCCAACCCCATGCTGCCGCTGGAGATCGCCTCGATCTACATCGTGAGCAAGCACGTGGGCGAAAAATCCAAGACCGAGGACTACAACGCCGGCCGCGCCGTCGTGGGCACGGGGCCGTACAAATTCATCTCCTACGTGCCGGGCGACCGCACGGTGTTCGAGCGCAGCGCGAGCTACTACGGCACCAAGCCGCTGTGGGAGAAGGTGAACTACCGCTACATCAACAACGGCGCGGCACGCACCGCCGCGCTGCTGGCGGGTGATGTGGACGTGATCGACAAGGTCGCCGTGACCGACGTGGAGAAGCTGCGCAAGACGCCCAGCGTGAGCGTGTACACCTACCCCGGCCTGCGCGCGCTGCTGCTGCAGCCCAGCTTCAAGGCCGGCGCCAACGAGTTCGTCACCGACAACGCGGGCAAGCCGCTCGCGCAGAACCCGCTGCGGGACGTGCGCGTGCGCCAGGCGCTGTCGCTGGCCATCAACCGCAAGGCCATCGTGGACCGCGTGCTGCAGGGCACGGTGACCGAGGCCAACCAGTGGATGCCCAAGGGCAGCTTCGGCTACAACCCCGAGGTCAAGGACATTCCCTACAACGTGGAGCAGGCCAAAAAGCTGCTGGCCGAGGCCGGCTTTCCGCAGGGCTTCCAGATCACCATCCACGTGCCCGGCGACCGCTACCCGCAGGCCCCCGAGACCGTGCAGGCCGTGGCCCAGTTCTGGAGCCGCGCGGGCGTGAAGACCAAGGTGGAGGTGCTGCCCTGGGCCTCGTACGCCAGCCGCGCCAACAAGAACGACTTCGCCGTCAGCGTGATCGCCTGGGGCAACGGCACGGGCGAGGCCGGCTACGGCCTGCTGCAGACGCTGGCCACCACCGACGCCCAGCGCGGCCGGGGCGCCAACAACTGGGGCCGCTACAGCAACGAAGCGGTGGACAAGGCGCTCGACGCCGCCACGGTGGAGTTCGACGCGCGCCGCCGCGAGGCCGTGTTCCGCCATGCCGCCAAGCTGGTCACCGACGACGTGGGCCAGATCCCGCTGTTCCACTACCAGAACATCTGGGCGGCCAAGAAGGGGCTGAAGGTCGAGCCGATCCTGAGCGACCGCACCACCGCCCTGCAAGTCACCCGCGTGGGCAAGTAAGGCGTGGCTGCGCTCACCATCACCCCCGCCGACGCGCTGATCGACGTGCCGCGCCATATCGTGGCCAGCGGACTCGTGCCGGGCGAGACCGTCACGCTGCGCAGCCACACCCTGCGCGGCCCGGGCGTCGCCTGGCGCGCCGAAGCCGTCTTCGAGGCCGATGCCCAGGGCACGGTGGACCTGTCGCGCGACGCGCCGCGGTCGGGCAGCTACGCCGGCGTGTCGCCCATGGGCTTGGTGTGGTCGCAGGTGCCCGACGGCGGGCAGGCGCCGCGCGCGCTGTTCGCCAGCACCCCGGCCGCGCCGCTGGCTACCGAGGTCAC
>NZ_BAAJYS010000457.1:0-2466 GCF_057543315.1 Acidovorax sp. KPB24-07 | reverse complement strand
CGTCCACGAGGATGACGATGCGCCCCGGCGCGCATCTCGGCCACGATGTCTTGCACCGGCGAGATGGGCGCAGGGGTCAGGGGGGTGTTCATGGAGGGCAGGGCTTTCGGTGGGCCGCGCGGGTGGCGTGCACCGCACGCTGGTCCGGCCACGGCCCGGACGGAGCCGCCTCCAAAGAGCGGGCGTGCGGCGCTGGCCGCACGGTGCGGAGCGCTACGCGCCCCAAAGGCGGCGATTTTAGTCCACTTAGTGGACTTGGGGCGCGGGCGAGGCGGGCCGCGGCCGGCCGCCCTCGCGCCCGGCCAGGGCACCGGCCACCATCACCCACGCCAGCAGCAGCAGGGACAGCAGTTTGAGGCCGCTGGCCACCGTCAGCACCGTGGGCCAGTGCGGGTGGTGCATGTGCAGCGTGGCGTAGTTTTCCACCATGTCCGACAGCACCAGGGCCAGCATCGTCCAGTGGGCATGGCGGTAGAGCCAGCCCAGGGCCCAGCCCGGCGGCACGGCCCGCGCGACCAGCCGCCGCAGGGCCCAGGCCACCGGATAGGCCAGCCACAGGGCGTAGCTGGCAAGCAGGGCCCAGTCCCAGGCGATGGCGCGGCGCACGCTGTCGGTGCCGCCGCAGACCACGCCCCAGCCGGCGTGCCAGTGCGCCGTCACCTGAAAGCCCGAGGGCAGGCCCTGCACCCACCCCGGCGCCGACTGCAGGTCGCAGGCGGCCTGCCCGAACTGGAACGTGATGGCGAACAGCACGGCGGTGACGACCGCCAGCGCCACGCCCAGCCAGCGCCAGGGCTGCGTGCGCGGCACGGTGTTGGCGGGCACGGCGCCGTCCACCGGGCGGGCGGTGGGATCGATGAAGTCGCTCGGAAAGCGCTCGCGTGCATTGAGGCCGGTCCAGACCCAGTAGGGGCAGTCGTAGGCCTGGTCGTGCATGGCCGTGAGCGGGTCGCCGGGCTGCAGCTGGCCCCGGTCCACGCGCAGGCCCTTGGCGAAGGCCTCGTCCACCATCCATTTCAGCGTGAGGTTGGACAGCCCGTCGCGCGCGTACGAGCCGCCCACGTCGCTGTGCACGCCGCGGAACCAGCGCTGGTCGTAGCTGCGCCATGGGCGCTCACGCTCGGTGAAGTGCGGGTCGGCATAGCGCCGGGGCGAGTACTTGCTGCGCGATTCGTACAGCGACATGGCATGGCGCACGTTGGCGAACCGCTTGCGGGCGAACTCGGTAGAGTTGGTGATCTTGATGCCGCCCAGCAGCCCGCTGCCGATGGCCTCCACCGTGTCCCACACGCCCACGAAGTGCACGAGCGGCGTGCGGCCCAGCGAGAAATTGTCGATCACGTCGCGCGCGAAGGCCTCGCGGCTCCTGGTGCCGGCCTGGTTCTTCTGGCCGCTCGGGGCGAAATAGGTGCGCACCAGGGTTTCGATGAGCGGCAGGCCCTCGGTGTGGATGAGGCCGTACATGTTGATCATGCCGGCCACCGCCCGCGCGGTGAACGCGCCACGCGAGAAGCCGAACAGGTAGATGCGGTCGCCCGGCCGATAGGTGTGCACGAGGAACTTGTAGGCCTCGGCGATGTTGGGGAACACGCCGCTGCCCAGCGCCAGCCCGGCCAGTTGCCGCAGCTGGTTCCTGGCCTTGGACAGGATGCCGTCCGCCGGGAATTCATTGGTGGTGCCCACGCCGGGGTCGTAATAGACCAGTTGCGTGGGCTCGCTGCCCGATGCGTCCCGGCCCTTGCCAAGCATGCGCAGCAGCTTCACCACGTTGGTGTCCTGCTGGTTGCCCAGGATGTTGCCGGTGCCGTCGAACAGCAGCACGAGGTTGCGGCCCGGCTGCGCGGCCCATTGCTCGTCCGCGGCGATGCATTCGGCCAGGATGGCCTCGCGTGTGGGCGCGCGGTCGGCGGCGTCCGGTGCCGTGGCGTTGGCATGGGCGGCCGGTGCGGCCGGCGTGTTTTTGGCGTTCATGGTGTCCTCCCTCCCGTGGCGATGCGTGTCCGGGAGATTCTGGGCGATGAACGCGCGCCGCAGCAAGGGTGCCCGCCCCATGGGAGCGCGGGGCGGGCACGGGTTCAGATCATTTCAGCCGGCTTCAGATGCCGGGCGCTTCCAGCCGCACGTCGCCCACCGGGTAGGCCACGCAGGGCAGCACGCAGCCCTCGGCACGCTCCTCGGCCGACAGGCCGGGCCATTCGATGGCGTAGCGCACCTCGCCTTCGGCCAGCAGGCCGATGCAGGTGCGGCAGGTGCCGTTGCGGCACGAACTGGGCCAGTCGATGCCGCCTTGCTCCAGCGACAGCAGCAAGGGCTGCTCGGGCCAGGCATCGCACTGGATGCCGTCGTCGCCGACGCGGGCGGTGAAAAAGGGAACGGAGGAAGGGTCACTCATGGCGAACGGCCACAGGAGGGCAGTGAACGAGAGGGTTAAGGATGAAAAAGGCTTCCAGTGCAATCAACACTAGG
>NZ_BAAJYS010000456.1:0-2468 GCF_057543315.1 Acidovorax sp. KPB24-07 | reverse complement strand
AGCATCACGCCGGGCTGGGCGGTGGGCGGCATGCGCTGCAGCGCGTCGCCGCCGCGCAGCTCGATGGCCTGGGCCACGCCCGCGCGCTCGGCGTTGCGCTGGGCGAAGTCCACCATGCGGTGCGACACGTCCGAGCCGAAGATGCCCACTGCCGGCGGTTTGATGGCCTGCTCTGCTTCATTTTTGATAGCAGACCAGACATGGGCCTGGAACGGCAGCAGCTTCTCGAAGGCGAACCGCCGCTGCATGCCGGCGGGGATGTGGCAGGCCATCTGCGCCGCCTCGATCAGCACGGTGCCGCTGCCGCAGCAGGGGTCGTACAGCGGCACGTCGCCCTGCGGGTCCCAGCCGGTGGCCGCGATCATGGCGGCGGCCAGGGTTTCCTTGAGCGGGGCGTCGCCCTTGTCCTCGCGCCAGCCGCGCTTGAACAGCGGCTCGCCCGAGGTGTCGATGTACACCGTGGCCTCGTCGGTGGTCAGGTGCAGGTGGATGCGCACGTCGGGCCACTGGGTGTCCACGTCCGGGCGCACGCCGGTCTTGGCGCGAAAGCGGTCGGCCACCGCGTCCTTCACGCGCAGCGCGGCGAAGTTCAGGCTGGTGAGCGGGCTGTGCTGGGCGGTGACATCGATCTTGAAGCTCTGGCGCGGGGTGAACCAGATCTCCCAGGCGACCTCGCTCGCGGCGGCGTACAGGTCGTTCTCGGAGCGGTATGGCCGGTGGCCGAGCTGCACCAGCACGCGCTGCGCGAGGCGGCTGTGCAGGTTGAGCATCAGCGCGTCGCGCCAGGAGGCCCGCAGCAGCACGCCGCCCCGGCCGGTGAGCAGGTCCTGGCCGGTCAGGCCGGTGATGCCGTGCACCTCGTCGGCCAGAAAACCCTCGACGCCAGCGGCGCAGGGCAGGAAAAGTTGCAGTTGGTTCATAGACGGCCCCGAGGATACGCGCTGGCAGCCCCGTTGCGGCGCCGAAGGCCCCCGCCGCCCGGCAAGGGCGCGGCAGGGCATGCGGGAAGCCCGGCGAATTCGGGCGAATCCGGGCATCAGGGTTTCCACCTAGCAGAACCGCCGGCTTGGCATTTGAGATGCGTCAACCGATGGTCAGAATGAACCCTTGTGTGTATCCAATTGCAAAGGTACCCCATGTTCAAAAGCCTGCGTGCGCGCCTCATCGGCATCTGCGTCGCCATCACCGTGCTCTCTCTGCTGGCCCTGGCGCTGGTGACCTTCTTCGTGGTGCGCAACGACACGCTGGCGCAGCTGGACGAGCACGTCGGCGGGCTCACCCGCCTGCATGCCGACGAAGTGGCCGAATGGGTGCGCGAAAAACAGCGGATCACCTCGTCCCTCAAGGTCGCCACCGAGCAGCCGGACCCGCTGCCCATGCTGCGCGCCATCAAGCAGGCCGGCGCGTTCGACCTGGTGTACTTCACCTATGCCGACAAGCGCCACATGGCGCTCACCAAGGTGCCGGACGGGTACGACGGCACTTCGCGCCCCTGGTACAAGCAGGCGGCACAGGCGGGCGGCCCGGTCATCACCCCCGCCTACGTGGGCGCGAGCAGCGGCAAGCTGACCATCACCTTCGCCGAGCCCGCCGGCCCGGCCGGCCAGCCCACGGCCGTGGTGGCCACCGACATCTACCTGGATTCGGTGACCGCCAAGGTCAACGCCATCCACCCGATCGCCAAGAGCTTCGCCTTCCTGCTGGACGGCGACAGCAAGATCCTGGCGTATGCAAAGCCCGGCATGGCGCTCAAGCCCGTCTCCGACATCTCGGGCAGCTTGGACGCCGCGCTCATCAAGCGCCTGGCCGAGCGCAACGAGCGCACCGACGTGCAGATCGACGGCGCCGAACAGATGCTCTACGCCGCCAAGGTGCAGGGCACGCCCTGGACGCTGGCCATCGCCATCGACCGCTCCGAGGCCACGCAATCGGTGCGCGCGCTGCTGCAGGTGGCCATCGTCATCACCCTGCTGAGCGTGCTGGCCGCCGTCGCGCTGGTCACCGTGGCCGTGAGCCACCAGCTGCGCCGCCTGGGCGTGGTGCGCGATGCGCTGGAAGACATCGCCTCGGGCGACGGCGACCTGACGCGCCGCCTGTCCACCCACGGCAGCGACGAACTCACCCAGATCGCCAGCGCCTTCAACCACTTCGTGGACAAGATCGCGGCGGTGCTGGTGCAGATCCGCGCCTCGTCCGAATCCGTGCGCCTGGCCACCAGCGAGATCGCCAGCGGCAACCAGGACCTGTCCTCGCGCACCGAGCAGCAGGCCAGCTCGCTGGAGGAGACGGCGGCCGCCATGGAGCAGCTCACCGCCACGGTGCAGCAGAACGCCGAGAACGCGCGCCAGGCCAACACGCTGGCCACGGGCGCCTCGGAGATCGCCACGCACGGCGGCACCGTGGTGGGCCAGGTCGTGAAGACCATGGGCGGCATCGATGCCTCGGCCCGCAAGATCGTGGACATCATC
>NZ_BAAJYS010000455.1:0-2472 GCF_057543315.1 Acidovorax sp. KPB24-07 | reverse complement strand
CGATGGTGACGGTGGTGCCGTTCGCGCAGGCCGGTGCCGTGGCGGCCGCGGCCATGTTCGGGGCGCCCAGGCACAGCAGGGCAGGGGCCGCCCACGCCAGCAGGGCGCGTCGGGCGCAAGGGGGTCGTCGCATGGAAATCTCCCTCTCTTGTTCGATGGATCGGTGTGTCGCGCCCCCCGGGCGGGGGGCGGCTCCATTCTTGGAGAAAGCGCGGGCCCCGGGCCGCCGCAGCGCCTGAAGCCTTCTGAATCGTTCTGGGGTGGCGGTGCTGGCCCAGGGTGCCGTGTGCAAGGCGTTACCTGTGGTCACAGCTCCTTGGAATCCTTGCCTGGCCTGTCATGTTTGCTATTGAAATAATAGCTGCCAAGGCATGTTTCACTAGGGCGTGAGGCCTGAAAGGCTTGCAATCGATCTATACTCCCGCCCGTTGGTGCTCGCGCGGTCATTGCGACCGCGCAGTTAAACGGGAACCAGGGAGGGCGCGTCCGACGGACCGCGCCCCAACCTGGGCTGCCCCCGCAACGGTAAGCGAAAGAAGGCCTCGCCTTCACCCCGTGGAATCGTGCCCACTGGATGCCTCGGCATCTGGGAAGGGTCCACGGGTTTTCGCCAGCCCGGAGACCGGCCGACAGGGGGCCGCGCGCCCCAAGGCACAGGCCTTGGAGCGCGCGGCCCATTTCACGGAACCTGCGGGGAGGCAGGGGTCCGGGCGAATGCATTCCTGTGGTCCCCATGCAAATCTTCTCTGTGCTGGCGCGTGCGCCAGCCCCGCGGCCATGACGCCGGGCACCGTCTGGTTCGTCGGCGCCGGGCCGGGCGATCCCGAGCTGATCACGGTCAAGGGCCGTGCGCTGATCGAGCGCGCTGGCGCCATCCTGTTCGCGGGCTCGCTCGTCAACGAGGCGGCCACGCGCTGGGCGCCGCCCGGCTGCACCATCGCCGACAGCAAGGACATGACGCTGCCGCAGATGGCCGCGTGGCTCATCCTGCAGGCGCAAAAGCACGACACCGTGATCCGCCTGCAGACGGGCGATCCGGCCCTGTACGGCGCGCTGATCGAGGTGGTGCAGCCGCTGGACGCCGCGGGCGTGCCGCTGCGCGTGGTGCCGGGGGTGTCCTCGGCCATGGCCTCGGCCGCGGCGGCGGTGGAGAGCTTCACCCTGCCCGAGGTCACGCAGAGCGTGATCTTCACCCGCGTGGAGGGCCGCACGCCCATGCCGCCGGGCGAGTCGCTGGCCGAGCTGGGCCGCCACCACTGCACGCTGTGCATCTTTCTGTCGATCACGCTGCTGCACAAGGTGCAGGCCGGGCTGCGCGAGGCCGGCTGGGCCGAGGACGCGCCCGTGCTCGTGGTGCACAAGGCGAGCTGGCCGGGCGAGGAGCTGATCGTGCGCGGCACGCTCGCCGACATCCGCGACCGCTGCCGCGAGGCCCAGGTGGTGAGCCAGGCCATGGTGATCGCCAGCCCCACGCTGGGCGCCCGCCAGTGGACGGAGCTGGCCAAGTCCAAGCTGTACGACCCCACCTTCACGCACCGCTTTCGCCGGGCGAGCGAGCCCGCCCGCCCCACCCAACCCCCTCTGGAACGTGCCCCATGAACACCACCATCCTGCTGATCGGCCATGGCTCGCGCGAGCCCGAGGGCAACGACGAGATCCACGCCTTCGTGGCGCAATGGCGCGCGCGCCAGCCGGCCTGGCGCATCGAGGTGTGCTTCATCGAGTTCGCGCCGCCCGGCCTGCACGACGGCCTGCTGCAGGCCGCGCAGGGCAGCCAGCGCGTGCTGGTGCTGCCGCTCATCCTCAACGCGGCGGGCCACGTGAAGATGGAGATTCCCGAGGCCATCGAGCATGCGCGCGCGCACTGCCCCGGCGTGGCGTTTCTCTACGGCCCGCACCTCACGGCGTGCGAGCCCATCTTGGCCATCCTGCAGCGCCAGCTGCGCCAGTGCATGAACGCGCTGGACATGCCCGACCCCACCACCACCGGCGTGGTGCTGCTGGGCCGGGGATCGTCCGACCGGCAGGCCAACGGCGACGTCGCCAAGATGGCGCGCTGGCTGCAGGAAGACGGCCACCATGAGCTGGTCGAGATCGCCTTCACCGGCATCACCTGGCCGCGCCTGGAGCGCGTGGTGCAGCGCCAGGTGCTGCTGGGCATGAAGCAGATCGTGGTGCTGCCGTACTACCTGTACACCGGCACGCTGATGCAGCGCATCGGCCGGCAGGTGGCGCACCTGCGCGCGCAGTACCCGCAGGTGCGCTTCGCGCAGTCGCCGCACTTCGGCCTGGAGCGCGAGATCTTCGAGTTGCTGGAGGGCCGCGTGGCCGACCTGCTGGAGGGCACCCCGGGCAGCCTGCTGCCCTGCGACGGCTGCAAGTACCGCGAGATCGCGCACGACCTGGGGCACGGCCACAGCCACGAGCACACGCACGCCCCGGCGGCGGCGCCCGCGCCCGACCCCCGAGGCG
>NZ_BAAJYS010000454.1:0-2474 GCF_057543315.1 Acidovorax sp. KPB24-07 | reverse complement strand
CTCACGGGCGGTGATCTGGCCGCCGCAGCGCAGCGCCTGGGCGCGGCCCGCGAGGCCTTCATCGCCAAGTACGCGGGCCAGGGCGGCCCCTTCGCCATCGACATCGTCCAGGACGGCGCCGCGCTGACGGTCAAGGTCACGGGCACGTCGGCCCACGGCTCGCGCCCCGAAGAGGGCGTGAACCCGCTGCCGCGCCTGGCGCTGTTCCTGCAGGAGTCCGGCGTGCCGCTGGCGGCCAACGGCTATGCGGGCGCGGTGCGCTACATCGCCGACCTGTACGGCACCGACTACCTGGGCCGCACGATGGGCCTGGCGTACAGCGACGACTTCATGGGCCCGCTCACCATGTCGCCCAACCTGGTGCGCGAGAAGGACGGCAAGGTCGATGTGCTGGTGAACGTGCGCATGCCGCGCGGCAGCACGGCCGACGTGCTGACGAAGGCCACCGCCGCGCGCATCCAGGCGTGGGGCGCGCAGGCCGGCGTGGCGGTCGAGGTGGACCACAGCCAGGGCGAGTGGATGGCGCGCGACCCCAAGGGCGCGTGGCTTTCTACGCTGCTCAACACCTTCGGCGACACCACGGGCCTGGAGGCCAAGCCCGTGCCCACGGCCGGCAGCACCACGGCCAAGCTGATGCCCAACGCGATCAACTTCGGCCCCGCGATGCCGGGCAAGAAGTACACGGCCCACAACGCGAAGGAATTCAAGGAAGTGGCCGACCTCGACGCCGACATGCAGATGTTCACCGAGATGCTGGTGCGCATCGGCAACCTGCCGCAGATGCAGTGACCCCGGGCGGCCGCTGGCCGCCCTGCATGCGCTAAAGTGTTTCAGGCGCCCGGGCGCCACGCCTCCCCGGCAGCGGCGGGGGCCCGCCCGGGCCGGCAAGATGGCAGCGGCAACGCAACGCATCGTTCAGTTCAGCACCCGAAGGAGTTCTCCATGGCCAAGACCCCCAAGACCCCCCTTGCCCGCGCCGGCGCCAGCGGCGCACCGCGCATCAACATCGGCATCAGCGACAAGGACCGCGCGGCCATCGCGCAAGGCCTGTCGCGCCTGCTGGCCGACACCTACACGCTGTACCTCACCACCCACAATTTCCACTGGAACGTGACGGGCCCGATGTTCAACACGCTGCACACCATGTTCATGGGGCAGTACACCGAGCTGTGGAACGCGGTGGACCCGGTGGCCGAGCGCATCCGCTCGCTGGGCCATGCGGCGCCGGGCTCGTACGCCCAGTTCGGCAAGCTCACCTCGCTGCCCGACGCGCCCACCGAGCCGCCCCACGCGCTGGAGATGGTGCGCATCCTGGTCGAGGGCCACGAGGCCGTCGCCCGCACGGCGCGCGAGCTGTTCCCGGTGGCCGACAAGGCCAGCGACGAACCCACGGCCGATCTGCTGACCCAGCGCCTGGCGGTGCACGAGCAGACCGCCTGGATGCTGCGCTCGCTCCTGGAGGAGTAAGCCGGCCGGGCCTTGCACGGCCCTGCCCAGCCAGCGCCCGCCCACCCGTGCGGGCGTTTTCGTTTCCCGGGTCGCCTCTCTTTCTCTCTTTTTCTTTCCTCTCCTTTGTCCGCGCCATGCAGCTTTCCGCCCCCACGCCGTCGCGCCTGTCGCTCTACCTCGACCTGATCCGCTGGAGCCGCCCGGCCGGCTGGCTGCTGCTGCTGTGGCCCACGCTGTCGGCGCTGTGGGTCGCGGCGGGCGGATTCCCCGGCTGGCACCTGCTGGCCGTGTTCACGCTGGGCACCATCCTGATGCGCAGCGCGGGCTGCTGCGTGAACGACGTGGCCGACCGCCGGTTCGACCGGCACGTCAAGCGCACGGCGCAGCGGCCGGTGACGAGCGGCGCCGTGTCCCCGCGCGAAGCGCTGGCCGTGGGCGCGGTGCTGGCGCTCGTGGCCTTCGCGCTGGTGCTCACCACCAATGCCATCACCATCGCGTGGTCGGTGCCGGCGCTGGCGGTGACGGTGCTGTACCCGTTCACCAAGCGGTTCTTTTCCATGCCGCAGGCGGTGCTGGGCGTGGCCTTCAGCATGGGCATTCCGATGGCGTTCACCGCCGTGCGCGGCGAGGTGCCGTGGCTGGCGCTGTGGCTGGTGCTGGGCAACCTGTTCTGGGTGCTGGCCTACGACACCGAATACGCCATGGTGGACCGCGACGACGACCTGAAGATCGGCATGAAGACGTCGGCCATCACCCTGGGCCGCTTCGATGTGGCGGCCATCCTGGCGTTCTACCTGCTGCTGGTGGCGTTCTGGGGCGTTTCGCTGGCACCTCTGGGGCTGGGCGTGCCGTTTTACCTCGCGATCGGCGCGGTGCTGGCCCAGGTGGCGTGGCACTTCGCGCTGATCCGCCACCGCACGCGCGAAGGGTGCTTTCGAGCCTTCCGCGAGAACCACTGGATCGGGTTCACGCTGTTTGCCGGCATCGCCGTGGGTTACGCGCTGCGGTAGTTTGCTATTGTTTTT
>NZ_BAAJYS010000453.1:0-2478 GCF_057543315.1 Acidovorax sp. KPB24-07 | reverse complement strand
GCTGCCGCTGACGGCGACGTAATTGCGCTTGAGCGTGGCCGTGCCCGCCGCTGTGACGCTGCCATAGAACGCCTGCACGCGGTTGCCGTTGGCGTCCCACGCGTAGCCGCTGGTGTTGGCGCCCAGGGTGTCGCTCAGCGCGCTGCCCGTGGGTAGCGTGAGGCCGGCCGGCGCGCTGTGGGCGCTGGCGGTGAGCCGGCCCGTGGCGTCGTAGGTGTTGGCGCTGGTGATCACGGCCTGCTGCGCCCCCGTGGCGCCGCGCAGGGCGTGACGCTGCTGCACCTGGGCCAGGCGCCCGGCGCTGTCCCAGGTCAGTTGCGGCAGCAGCCGGCTGGCGGACAACTGGCCCGCCAGGGTGTAGCTGCGCTGCTCGGTCAGGCCGGGCGCGGGTCCGGCCGAACTCTCCCGCGTGACGTTGCCCCGGACGTCGTTGGCATACGTGGTGGCCACGCCGGCGAAGTCCTGGGCACCCTGCACGGCGCCCATGACTTCGTAGGACAGCGAGGCCACATTGCCCAGGGCCTGCAATGCGATGAAGACGGCCCAGACGACCCTCATGAACCTCCTCCCGTTTGATGTGAGGCCTGACATCAGGTCAAACAGGCCTTACGCCCTAGTAAATCATGGTCATGACGCTATTAAATATATAGCAATCAAGACGTACAACGGCCAGGGTTGGATGTCAGGGTGTTGCATCGGCTCGCATGAGATCTCCCACGCAAGGCTTGAGAAATAAGCAGCAGTTACTTATTTTCAAAATCCTTAATCAGTCCCTCAAAACCAATGAGCGACTCTTCAATAGAAACCTTGCCTGCTTCGGTCAAATCATTGCCACCATTAATTGCCGCTGCGTTTATCTGCTCCATGGATAAAATGACGGGAAAAACCGCATTTCGCCACAATTCATTTTCAAAAACACCCCCAACCCCCTCAATCCGATGAATAAGCGAGTTTAAATCAAGTGTTCCATCACGATATTCATTGATGGCTTGCCGCAGCACGAAGGCTTGACGCGAGAAAAAATCGCTCATACAACCTGATTATTCAGGGATAAATTTAATTACCTGCCCATTTCCACCAGCGACAATAACCACGCCGTTGCCCGCCATATGCACTGTCGTTCTATGCCATGCCGATGATGCCATTAAAAATAGCAAAAAACGTTGCAACGAAATTTTCGGCGGCGGGCAGGACATGGATTCAAGGGGTTGCATTGGCTCATCATGGCGACTTACTCCGACTAAAGAAGTTGGAACCAATGCAACCACTTAGTTCATGAATCAATACAGAGTCGGAAATACAGTTCTGTATGCCCTGCTCAGCAGCAACAGTATTCCATTACCTAAGTCTAGACCCATCGGGATTGATGGCCTCCTCATCCTTTCTAGTTGGATAATAAATCATCTTTTGATTAAGTTCGTAGAATATCAATCCATGAATGCCTTGCACCTCTAATTTTTTAACCCGGCGTTGCCAAATATTATTAAATACTTCATCAAGCACCTTCGCATCACCAGTCGCGTATATCTCATCGATGAAAGCAATATCGACGCCACCAGGAAATAACAACAAAAATTCCTCATCGGTTGCTGAAAAAATGTCATATACGCAATTTTGCGCACCGTCAATAATTTGAATATTTTTCATAATCAGCGACTTGGTTTCACGTTTCTATAATCGCCACCTGGAGTCTGTACATCCCAATGGGGACCGCTGTGAGACCTACCTCCTGACCCAGTAGGACACCACACATCCCCTTTAGCATCTTCCCAGCCGTGGCTAGAACCGCCTTTGCCTGGATTTGGATTGGGCACCCAGTTATCGCCCCCTTTAGGACTTCTAAATCCATCTGCCTCTGTCGGTTTGCCCGGCGCCTTGGGCCCATTTGGGTCATATGCATTCTTAGGCGGTTTCGCAAACATGCGATCCAACCCATAACCCAATGCGCCAAGAGCAGTTCCAACCGCGATGTCAGTACCCGTGATGATCGCCGGAATAAATGGGATGACGACTGCAAACTCGCCGGTCGGATCGGCATAGCTAAGTGGATTTCCTCCCACATACAAGAACCGATTCCATCCCCCCTCCAGCCCAATCGGATCGGCCTGGATGTACCGCCCTCCCTCCCGGTCGTAATACCGGTTCAGGTTGTACGCCAGTCCCGTCTCTTCATCCCACACCTGCCCCGGATACCGCAGATCGAACTTCACCGCTTCGCTATAGCTGGTGGCACCTTGCCCACTCTGCGCATAGCCCGTCGCCCCGGTCGTCGGGTTGGCCTCTCCGAACCCCGTGATCAGCCATTGCCACACCACCTGGCCCTGCGTGTTGGTCAGGCGCCGTGGCGTGTTCAGGTGGTCCGCATCGATGGCATACAGCCTGCCGTTGATCTGCGCCGCCACCGGCATCGGCCCGCTGGCCGTGGGCAGGTAGATGACCTCCGTGCTATCCATCTCGCCCGCCGGCGCGGCGCTGTTG
>NZ_BAAJYS010000452.1:0-2488 GCF_057543315.1 Acidovorax sp. KPB24-07 | reverse complement strand
TGCTCGCGCTGTGCAGGCGCGGCCGTGCGCGTTCAGGCCGGTTTGCCGGCATCGGCTGCCGACAACGCCTGGCCGGCCAGGGCATCGCGCGTGTCGCGCGGGCCGGCGGGCGACGAGGTTTCGGCCACGCTGGACGCCGGGGTGCACATGGTGGGGTTCGCGCCCCCGTCGAGCGGCCTGCGGGCCCGTGCTCGCGTGGCGATGGCGGTGGACGAGTCGGCTGTGGTGCTGGCCATCACGGGGTGACCGGATTTCGACTGGGTCCGGGTCACGGAGCGGTCTTGTCCAGGCTGCGCCGAAGCGCCTCGATGTCCTTCGGCTGCAATGGCATGAACTCACGCACCGTGGGGGCTTCTGGTGGGGGGTGGGCGAGTTCGTTTTCGCAGCGATCCAGGTTGCTCCGGATGGCCGCCCGCGTTGCAGCTGAAAGGGTGTAGCGCTCCCGCTCCACGGCCCGGAAGTATTCGGCCAGGGTGAGGTGGGCGCATTGGGTGAGCAAGGGGATCTGTGCGCTGGCTTGATCCAGGCTGAACGCGCTGCAGGGGGGCGGGGAAAGATACAACTGGAACAGCCGCAAATGGGCATCGGGACTGGTGCGGACCACACGCTGCATGACGGACTCCACCGTGCGCGCGTCGAAGCCGGGAACCTTGTCGCAGTAGGCGTCCATGCTGCGACGCAACTCCAGGCCGATGCGCGCGCCGTGCATGGCTTTCAGATGCCACTCGTAGGCTTGGTCGAAGGGCGGAATGCCTGCCAGGTAATTGCCGTAAGCCCACTGCGCAGGGTTGTCGCCGCTTTCGGCGCGGCGTTGCAACTCCATCAGGCAAAAGCCGTGATACGAGTATTCATCCTGCTGGTCGCAGGTGACGGCGCTATCGATCCACCACCACGCGGTCCAGGCGCCGACCAGCAAGGAAAGGACCAGAGCGATTCGGGTGCCTGCCCCCCATTTTTTCCATCGGCCAATCATCGGCGCTTCCCCATTTTCTGCATCAAGGCCCCTTTCAGCAGATCGCCGGTATCGCGCGGAGAGGTTGGGGCCGTTGCAATGGGTTGTCCATCGGGCCCCCAGGTTCGCCATAAGCCTGGACGCAACAGGTCGGGAATGGGGAGCATCGCCAATACGCCCGGGAGCTTCTCGAAGGCCCCTTGCCCCACCGCAGAACCGCCCAGCGGGTAATTCCAGGTGGTTGTCGTGGGCGCCGTGACATGCGTTCGCAACACTTGGGCCAATTCACTTGCGATGCCATCGGACGTGGCTCCCGCATTGCATGCGTCGATCAAAACCGGCTCTCCGTGCCAGAGGCCGCTGCGCCGGATCGTGTCGGCCACTTCCATGCATGGATCATTCCCTGAATGCTTTTTGCTGTGGCATGGGCAAATACATACACATAACCCGCAACACCCTTTTCCCTGAGTCCGGATTGATAGAGCACCTTATCCCCGGGCTGAATCAGGATGATCTTCTTCCTGATCGGGTCGATGGTCGCGATTTTTCGGACCCTCTTTTGCGAAGCATCGAGGCCTTCGAAGACCTGTTTGATCATTCCCTTTCCTGGTCCATATTGCATTCGCCCGTTGACCACGGGTTCTGCGGGCTCGCTCCGCAGCCATTGTGTCCATGCCATTGAAATTCGATTCGTGATGCCGTGACATGGCGAATCGCACGGGTCTTTGAATGCCACGCTCACGATTCACCTCCCTTTTTTCTGCCCGTCTTCGCAGGCCGCGGGATGATAGCGGCATGCGCAATGGGGATGACGGTCGGGGATCGCTGGCCCGCGCTCACGGCTTCATCGGGTGCTCACTCGCCTCCGAAGCGCGGTCGGAACTCCTCGCAGAACGCCGCGTTACCGCTGATCGAGAGTGTCACCGTATGCCGCGGTGCTGCGGGCTTGCCGGCGGTGGAAACGAGGCGCCGGGTGGCCTCGTCGAAAACCAGGGACTGCACGGCGGAGACCTCCCGCACGGCCTGCAGGTCGTAGTCCCAGGCGGCGCCGTCCTCGATGGCGCCGTTCTGGTTCGGGAAAGTGGCGTGGGCCCAGCCCAGCACCTGTGCGATCTCCGCGTGCAGGGCCGGCAGGTGCTCTTCGGTCACGCTGGCCATGGCATCCCAGGTGCCGGTGCCTTCGTCGTCCTCGCTGTAGTCGAATTCCAGGTAGCGCAGGGTCATGGGTTTCAGGTTTGTGGAAGGAAGGCGCCGGGGGCGGCGCGGCAGGGGGCATTTTCGGGCAGGTTGGCCGCGCTTTGCCACAGAATGTGCAGCGCCCACGGATGTGGGCGGCTCCCTCGATCACCCTTCGCTCCTGTGAACCCCGCCATGCCCGACTCGACGACACCCTCTGCCACCTTGCTGTGCGACGGCCTGCGCTTTGCCCACGCGCAGGGCCCGGCCGTATTCGACGGCTTCACCGCCCATGCCGCGCCGGGCGTGACGCTGGTGCGGGGCGACGAGGGCTCCGGCAAGACCACGCTGCTGCGCCTG
>NZ_BAAJYS010000451.1:0-2504 GCF_057543315.1 Acidovorax sp. KPB24-07 | reverse complement strand
CTGCGCCAGCGGCTGCTGCAGTTCCGGCGGCAGGGGCGACGGGCCGCCCAGCGCCCCGTTGGTGGGACCGCGCTCGCGCGACACCATTTCGGCAGCGAGCAGCCCCGCGCGCAACTGGTCGATGGCCTCCACGCTGGCCGCCGACGCGCGCACCGACTGGTACTCCGTCGTGGCGATGCGGCCGACCAGCAGCATCGTGGCCAACACCACGAGGGCCCCGAAAAGGCGGAGGAATCGGCTTAAAGACATGGTGTCTGGCATCAGTACGGCGGGGCAACGGTGTGGAAATTCTCTCACCTGCATCCGATCGGGGCGCTGCGGCCGCGAACGGATGGGCCAAATGGCGACGGTTTTCGGGGAATTGGCAACGAAAGGGTGCAAGAAATGCGCCTGCACGGGCCGGCTGGCACCGGCCGTAGGATGGAGGCCTTCGCTGCCCGTGCCGCCCCTTCGCACCGCCCACGCCCATGCCCGCCCACGCCCGATCCCACCCCCCGCCATCCGCCCCGCCCCGGGCGCGCCCGCTGGCCGCGGCCGATCTGCCCGGCCTGTTGCAGGTGCAGCGCGCCTGCTATGGCGAGGGGTTCGAGGAAAGCCATGCGGTGTTCCAGCGCCGCCTGGCGAGCCCGGCGCAGTGCTCGCTCGCCCTGGAGCGGGACGGCCACCTGTGTGCCTATCTGGCGGCCTACCGCTCGCTGCGGGGCAAGGTCACGCCGCTGCACGGCGATTTCGAGGCCGCCCAGGCCCCCGACACGCTGTACCTGCACGACATGGCCGTGTCACCCGCGCTGGCAGGGCAGGGCCTCGCGCAGGTGCTGCTGGCCGCGGCCTGGGCCACGGCACGCAGCGAAGGGCTGCGCCACAGCGCGCTGGTCTCGGTACAGGGATCGCAGGGCTACTGGGCACGGCACGGCTATGCCCCCGCACCGTTGCAGGACGCTGCGCAGCGCACGCGGCTGGCCACCTACGGCGAGGGCGCGGTCTACATGGTGCGGGCATTGCCGGGGGCGTGAAGCCCGGCGCCGGCCACATCGCTCAAGCGCCGCCGCCGCGCTCCTGCCCGGCCTGCGCGACGATCCAGTCGCGGAAACGCCGAAGCTCCGGATCGATGAGCGCGGGTGCCGCATAGACCAGGTGGTACGCCAGCGGCGTGGCCAGCGCACCCGCCTGCACGCCGATCAAGGCGCGCGTGGCCAGCTCGCGCCCGATGAGCGCGCGGCGCACCAGCGCGAAGCCCCGGCCGGCCACGGCGGCTTCGATGGCGCCGTTGGAATCAGCAAACACCACGCCCTGTTCGGTGTTTACCCGGGGCATACGGTGCGCCTCGCACCACAGCCGCCAGTCGCCCCGGTGCTCGTCGTGCAGCAGGCGATGGCCGTCGATGTCGCGGGCGCGCGCGATGCGCCGCGGCGCGATGAGGCGGGGGCTGCACACCGGCACGAGATCGTCGGCCAGCAGCGCTTCCGCCCGCAGGCCCGGGTACTTCCCCATGCCGTGGCGCACCGCGAAATGCACGCCCTCGCCGGCCAGATCGACCGTGCGGTTAGTGGTGCTCACGTGCACGTCCAGGCCGGCTGCGTGCTGCTGAAAGTCCTGCAGGCGCGGCACCAGCCACTGCACGGCGAAGCCAGGCGTGCAGCTCACCAGCACGACGCGCCGCGCGCCGGCGGCCACCCGCGAGGTGGCGTGGCCGATGACCGCGAGCGCATCGCTGCAGGCCGACTGGTATTCGGCACCCGCCCGCGTGAGCGCCAGGCCGCGCGGCAGGCGATCGAACAGCGTGCAGCCCAGGAACTCCTCCAGCTTGCGCACCTGCTGAGACACGGCGCCCGGCGTGACGTGCAGCTCGGCGGCGGCGCGGCGCACGCTCAGATGGCGCGCAGTGGCTTCGAAAAATCGCACGGCGATGAGGGGAGGAAGGCGCATGACCGTTCAGTCAAAATAAACAGTCGCGCAGCATAAATGGTTTGCGCGAACCCACCGGATTTCGAAGAATGGGCCTCCAGCGCCGGGGGCGGCCCGGGCCCGCCAGGGCTTGGCGAAAGCCTTCGGTTTCGTCGTTTCGTTTTGCCGATTCGGCGGGGTCCACGCCCCGCCGGCGCCACCCATGACCCTCGCCAGCCTGATCCGCCTGTTCGCCCTCGCCGCCCTGTGGGGCGGCAGTTTTCTGTTCATGCGCATCTCCGTGCCGGTGCTGGGCGCGGTGCCCACGGCCTTCGGGCGCGTGGCGCTGGCGGCGGCCGGGTTGATGGCGTTGCTGGCGTTCGCGCGGCTGCGGCCGGCCTTTCACGGCAAGCTGGGCGCGGCGCTGGTGCTGGGCGTGGTCAATTCGGGGGTGCCGTTCCTGATGTTCGCGCTCGCGGCCCGCACGCTGCCGGCGGGCTACAGCGCCATCCTGAACGCCACCACGCCGCTCATGGGCGTGCTGATCGGCGCCGTGGCCTTCGGCGAGCGGATCACCGCCGCGCGCACGGCCGGCGTGCTGCTGGGCATGGCCGGGGGTG
>NZ_BAAJYS010000450.1:0-2507 GCF_057543315.1 Acidovorax sp. KPB24-07 | reverse complement strand
CGGCGGCGGTCGGCGTCGCGCGCTTCCCGGGCCTCGCGGTCCCGGCGGTCGCGCCAGGCGCGCTCGCGGTCTTCGCGCATCTGCCGTTCACGCCAGTCGTCCCGGCGATCGTCACGGCGGTCCCAGCCATACGCCGGCACGGGCGTGGGTACATAGACGGGGTAGGCGGGCCGGCTGTAGCCATAGGCCGGCTGTTCGTACACGGTGATCGACGTCGAGCCATTGGCCGGGTAGGGATAGGACGGCGTTGCCGGATAGTTGGCGGACGGATAGGCGGGCTCGTAGTAGGGGTCGCCGGGCACCGCGCAGCCCGTGGCCAGCACGGCCAGGGTGCCGGCGGCAAGGATTCGGAGGGCGGGGTGGAACATGGAAAGGCCTCGCTGGCTGGTGGCCGCGCTGCAGGGAGCGTCTGGCGGCCGATGGGTGACGGCGGCGGTCAGGCGACACGCCGCGCCCGTGTGTGACGCGCTGATGACCATTTTGGTTGACCTTGCGCGGGCGCCATTGTCAGGCTTTGCCCCGTCTTCACACAGCGGGCGGATCGATGATCTGGCCGGCGAATGGATCTGGGCCGCGCCGCCGGCCATGTGCCATGCGCGGCCCGTTCTACACTGTGCAGCTTTGCCTTCGGACGACCTTGGTGCGGCCGAAGGCCCCATCTGGCCGACATGACCGAAGATTCAGAACTTACCCCCGTGCAGGAACCCCGCCTGTGGAGCGACGAGCGCTGGACTGCGCGCGTCGTCAAGAACGAAGACGACGATGGCTGGGCCGTCGAGATGACGCTGCGGGGAGAGTCCGAGCCCGCGCTGGTCGGCCCCTGGACCATGGGGCGCGACAAGAAGAATCCCAAACCGCTGGATGTCTCGGCCTTCCACACGCTGGTCAAGACCGCGTCGGAGGTGTTGCGCCGCCACGAGCAGCAACTGCATGCCCAGTTGAACAAGAGTGTCACGGTCACCGTGCGGGACCAGCGCGTGCGCGTTTCGCTGGCGATCGAGCCGGACGATGAGCACCCCACCGCGACGCTGAGCGCGCATTCGGCGCTGGACGACGAACTGCTCGCCCGCGTGGGCGTGTCGCCCGGCTTCGTGCTCACCAGCGCCAGCGCAGCGGCCTGGGTGGAGAACGGCTACCCGAGGCCGCGCTGAGCGGCGGCGAGGCCGCCGTGGCCCCCAGCGCCGCCGTGTTGGCTGGCAGGATTTACTTGGGCAGCACGCGGCGCATGGTCTCGGCCAGGTCTTCCGCGACGAACTTCGCCACGTAGCCGTCGGCCCCCACGCTGCGCACATGGTCCTCGTTGGCCGAGCCCGACAGCGAGGAGTGGATGACCACCGGAATCTTGTTCAGGCGCGCATCCTGCTTGATGTTGCGGGTGAGCGTGAAGCCGTCCATCTCGGGCATTTCCAGATCGGTCAGCACCAGCGCGACGCGATCGGCGGCGGTCTTGCCCTCGGCCTCGGCGGCGCGGGCGATGGCGTTCAGCCGGTCCCAGGCCTCCTTGCCTGACTTGGTCATTTCGTAAGGCGCGTGCAGGGCCTGCAGTTCCTTCTCGATGAGAGAGCGGGCCACGAACGAATCGTCGGCGGCCAGGATCATGGTGCCGGGCTTGAGCTTCAGGCGCGGGCCGACCTTCTCGGGATCGACCTTGTGCTCGTCGGAAGGCGAGACCATCTGCAGGATGGCCTCCACGTCCAACACCTGCGCGAGGCGGGAGCCATCGGTGTTGCCATCCAGCCGGGCGATGCTGGTCACCAGCTGGCCGCCGGTGCCGCTGGCTTCGGCGGAAAGCACCTGCTTCCAATCCAGGCGCACGATGTCTTCCACCGATTCCACGGCGAAGGCTTGTGTGGTGCGCGCGTATTCGGTCACCAGCATGATGTTCAGGCCGGTCTGCGGCTTGCAGCCGACGATGGAGGGCAAGTCGAGCACCGGGATGATCTGGCCGCGCAGATTGACCACGCCCAGCGAATGCGGCGTGGCGCCGGCGATGGGCGTGATGCTGGGCATCGCCACGATCTCGCGGATCTTGAAGACGTTGATGCCGAACAGCTCGGATTTGCCCAGGTTGTCGTCAATGCCCAACCGAAAGAGCAGCAACTCGAATTTATTGGTTCCGGTGAGGTTGGTCCGCTCGTCAATTTCCTGCTGCACTGCCTTCATCGCTGCCCCCTTCGCATTGGATACGCGTGTTTACAAATTTTAGAGCGGGATGGGAAAGGCCCGGTCCTAATATTTTCCCTTGTTGCGCCCGCGCTCCGATTGGCAGGAGCGCAGTGCAATCTTCTTGCCAGCGAGAGCGGCAATGGGTATCAGGCGGGGAATTCCAATCCCAGGAGTCATCCCGGGCCTGCCGCTCACGCGGCCTTCAAGGTTCCCCCCGGCCAGGATTCGGGATCGCCGTGGGGGCGCAAGCGGAAGACCGCCACGGCCTGCACCAGTTGCTGCGCCTGCAGCTTCAGGCTGTCCGCCGCCGCGGCGCTTTGTTCCACCAGCGCGGCGTTCTG
>NZ_BAAJYS010000449.1:0-2508 GCF_057543315.1 Acidovorax sp. KPB24-07 | reverse complement strand
GAGGCCCTTGATCTCCTTGGCGGCGTCGGCGCTGCGCTGCGCGAGGCTGCGCACTTCGCTGGCCACGACGGCGAAGCCCCGGCCCTGCTCGCCGACACGGGGCGGCTTCCACGGCGGCGTTGAGCGCCAGGATGTTGGTGCTGGAAGGCGATGCGTCGATCACGCCATGATTCCACGATCTTCTTGCTGGAGGCGGTGATGGCCTCCATGGTGTCCACGACCTGGCCCACCACCACGCCGCCGCGCTGCGCCACGGCGCTGGCGGAGTCGGCCAGCTGCGTGGCCTGGCGGGCGGTATCGCCGTTGTTCTTGACGGTGGCCGTGATCTCTTCCATCGAGGCGGCGGTCTGCTGCAGGTTGGAGGCCTGCTCTTCCGTGCGCTGGCTCAGGTCGGCGTTGCCGGTGGCGATCTGCGTGCTGCCGGTGGCGATCGAGTCGCTGCTCTGGCGGACCTGGCCCACCACCTGCGCCAGGCTGTCGCGCATGGCCTTCATGCCCACCAGCAGGCTGGCCTGGTCGCCTGCGCGGGTGCTCACGTTCACGGCGAGGTTGCCCGCGGCGATCTGGCGCACCACCTCGGAGGCGTAGTCCGGTTCGCCGCCGAGCTGCCGCGTGATGGACCGCGTCACCCACACGCCCAGCGCACAGGCCAGCCCGATGGCGAGCAGGGAGCCGGCCACGACGGCGTTGACATTGAAGGCGCGCAGTTGCTCGGCCTCCGCGGAGCGGCGGGCCAGCAGGTCGCTCTCGGCCTTGTCGAGTTCGCCCTGCAGCGCGCGAAAGCCGTCCATGGCCGCCTTGTCCTTGCCCTGGCCGAACTGCACGAGGAAGTCCTGCATGGTCCTGGTGCCTGCCGCCACGTCGCGCCGTGCCTGCATCAAGGCGATCACCACGGTGGTGAATTCGGTGTTGCGGGCCTTCATCCCGTCCAGGCGCTGCTGCTGCGCCGGGTTGTCCGAGGTCAGCTTCTTGACCTCCGTCCAGGCCTGGTCGAACGCCTGGCTGCCGGCTTTCCAGGGCTCCAGGAACCGGTCTTCGCCGCTGAGCAGAAAGCCGCGCGTGCCGGTTTCCATGTTGACCATGCTGTTGAGCAGCGTGTTGGAGCGGTCCAGCACCTGGTAGGTGTGGATGTTCCATTTTTCCGCCTCGGCCAGATGGGCGCTGCTGTACAGGGACGTGGCGGCGACCGCCAGAAAGATACCGATGACGGTACCGAAAGCGACCAGAAGTCGCCGTGAAACGGTCAGGGTGCGGCTCGGGTTCATATCCATCCTTCCGGGTCTGGCGGGGGGTGATTTGAAATGTAATAATTCGTATAAATGATAAATTTGAAACCCCGCAATGGGTGCAAAAAATAGTCTGAATTCTCGGAATTTCAGCCCGTGGAAAGAAAAATGGGTGGCATTGAGGATTGGCACTCCTGTACTTATTTGATAAATATGATACTTTTGTGCGCCCATCCATGGGGTGCGATCCAAAGAAAGGCAGCCTGCAGGCCCGGGATCGGATCCCGGACCGGCAGGCTGCGGTGGGTGGGCTCGGGGCTGGGCCGGAAAACGTCAGCCGTCGGTCACGCCTGCGGTGCCACGTAGGCGATGAGCCGCCCCATGCGGCGGATCCATTCCGAGGTGACGATGAACTGCGGCTTGTCCCGCTTCACGTAGGGCGGGACCTCCGGCGGGTTGTCGGCCGGGTAGGGCGACGTGTCCCAGGCATCGCCCACGTGCTTGCTGCGGTAGGCGGTGCCGGTGTAGGCCGCCGAGGGCCCGTCGCCCTGGTAGGGGTTGACGACCTCGGGCACGGGCGAGGTCCAGTAGCCCTTGGCGCCCAGTTCGTCCACCAGCGTCTGCGCTTCGCTGTCGGGCACCTTGGGCGTGGCCATGGTGGCGCCCGCGAACAGGTCGGGGAAGTCCACCTCGCGGATCGAGAAATACCGGGGCAGCGCGCGCGTGGCGGTGCCGGCCTGGAGGGGCGAGCGCGCCGCCATGGCGGCCACCGCGGCATCGCTCATGCCATCGAGCTGCCGGTAGGTGGACTCCAGTCCCGCGATGTCGATGGCGCGGCCCGCCGAGTAGTGGCTGACGGTGTTGGCCCAGTCCTTGTCGGCGTAGTAGCCGCCGTTGTGGATGTTGGAGCCGTAGCGGTGCACGTACAGCGGCGCGTTGGTGCCCAGCTCCACGAACGTGGGGTGGGTGCGGCCGCCGCCCAGCAGCGGGCTGCCCGCGATGGCCGCCGCCGGCAGCGGGCAGGTCTTGAGCCAGGCGATGGCCTCGGGAATGCGCGCGAGGTAGCGGCGCTCGCCCGTGAGCTGGAAGTAGTTGAACAGCTGGCGGATGTTGGTCTGCGTGGTGTGCGTGGCCAGCGAGCGGGGCTCGTAGCTGCGCGCGCCTGCCGGTGCGCCGGCCGGGCGGCCGCCCATGGGGCGCGACAGGTGCTGCAGGCTCCAGCCGGCCTGCGGGCCGCTTTGCTGCATTGAGGCGCAATGCACTCCATGCGCGTGCGATTGGG
>NZ_BAAJYS010000448.1:0-2514 GCF_057543315.1 Acidovorax sp. KPB24-07 | reverse complement strand
CCCCGCCGCCGCTGCACGCCCTGCGCAGCCGCGCCGCGGCCGTCGCGGGCATTGGCCTCACCGTGGGCGCCTGCGCATGCTTCGCGGTACTGGACGCCACCACCAAATGGGTCAGCGCCGCCGTGCCGCTCTTCATGGCGCTGTGGCTGCGCTACCTGTTCCAGGCGCTGCTGACCACGGTGTTCGTGCTGCAGCGCGAAGGCGTTGCCGTGCTGCGCACCACGCAGCCGCGGTTCCAGGCGCTGCGCGCGGTGCTGTTCGCCGCCACGAGCCTCTTCGGCTTCATCAGCATCCAGCACCTGCCGCTGGCCGAGTTCACCGCCATCGTGGCGGCCACGCCGCTGTGCGTGACGGTGGTGGCGGCGCTGTGGCTGCACCAGCGGGTGAGCGCGCCGCGCTGGGCGCTCGTGGTCCTGGGGCTGGCGGGCACGCTGGCCATCATCCGCCCGGGGGGCGAGGCCTTCACCTGGGCCATGCTCTGGCCGCTGTGCCTGCTGGCCACCGGCACGGGCTACCAGGTCATCAGCAGCAAGATGGCGGGGCACGAGAGCCCCGCCACCACGCAGCTCTACACCGGCTGGCTGGCCGCGGCGCTGGTGTCGGTGGGCGTGCCGTTCACCTGGACCGCCATCGCGGACCCATGGCTGTGGGCCGGCATGTTCGCCATGGGCCTGTCGAGCGCCGTGGGGCATATGCTGCTGCTCCAGGCCTATGCGCGCACGACGCCGGTGACGATCGCGCCGTTCCTCTACAGCCAGATCGGCTTCGCGATGCTCGCCGGCTGGCTGCTGTTCCGCCATGTGCCGGACGCCTGGTCGCTGGCGGGCATCGCGGCCATCGTGCTCAGCGGGGCCGCCAGCGCCTGGCTCACCGTGCGCGAGACGCGGTAGCCCCTGCCTTCCCCGTGACTTCGCAACGGAGGTCGGGCCGAGGCGTGACGCCGCGGGTACTCAGTCGAGCTTGACGCCGGCGTCCTGGATCACGCGGCCCCATTTCTGCTTGTCCGCCACCAGGAATTCCCGGAACTGCCGTGGCGTGCTGCCGACGGGCTCCAGGCCGTCCTGCACCAGGCGCTGGGCGATCTCGGGCATGGCCAGCACCTTGGCCACTTCCTGCTGCACGCGCGCGATGGCCGCGGGTGGCGTGCCCTTGGCGGCGCACAGGCCCGTCCAGGTCACCGGGTCGAAATTCGGCACACCCGTCTCCGACACGGTCGGCACATCGGGAAAGCCGGGCAGCCGCCGGGCGCTGGCCACGGCCAGCAGCCGCAGCTTGCCCGAGCGCACGTTCGGCATCGAGCTGACCGGTTGGTCGAAGATCATCGACACCTGGCCCGACAGCACGTCGGCCATGGCGCTGCCGGTGCCCTTGTAGGCGATGTGCACGATGTCGATGCCCGCGCGCGACTTGAGCATTTCGCCGGCCAGGTGGCCACCCGTGCCGTTGCCGGACGACGCGAAATTGAGCTCGCCAGGCCTTTGCCGGGCGTACTGGACCAGTTCGCCCACGGTCTTGACCGGCAGCGCGGCATTCACCAGCAGCAGGTAAGGCGCGTTGGCGATCTGCGTGACGGGCAGCAGATCCGTCTCGGGATTGAAGGGCAGCGACTTGATCAGGTGCGGCTGGATCGACAGCGTGCCCGTGGTGCACATCAGCAGCGTGGTCCCGTCGGGCGGGGCCGACAGCACCGCCGAGGCGGCGATGTTGCCGCCCGCGCCCGGCCGGTTGTCGATCACGACCGGCTGGCCCAGGGCGTCGGCCAGCTTGGGGGCGATCAGCCGCGCGACGATGTCGTTGGAGCCACCCGGCGAGAAGCCGACGACGATGCGCACCGGCTTGGAGGGAAACGGGTCCGCGGCCCGCACGGCCGTGGCCTGCAGCGCGGCGGCCACTCCGAGTACCGAGGCGAGGGCGAGGAAGGGGCGAAGCGACAGGCGGTTCATGGCGATCCTTGGAACGGGGCGTGGTGGGACGGGACGGGGCGGAGCGGGAGACACAGTGGCCGAGGCATCAGGCGACCAGCGATGCACGGGCGCGGGCGATGCGCCGGCATCCTTCCAGCAGCTCGTCGGTGCCGGCGGCGAACGAGATGCGGAAATGCGTGCCGACGCCGTACGCGCTGCCCTGCAGCGCGGCGAGGTTTTCGGACTCCAGCAGGTGCAGGATCCAGTCGTCGCTGCTGCGGATAGGCGTGCCCTGGGGCGTGCGCAGGCCCCACAACGCGCTGCAGGAGGCGAACAGGTAGAAGGCGCCCTGCGGCCGGTGGCAGTGCAGGCCATCGATGGCGGTCAGCGCCTGCAGCACGGTATCGCGGCGCTCCTGGAAGATGCGCCGGCTCTGCGCCACGAAATCCTGCGGGCCCGTCAGCGCCGCCACCGCTGCGGCCTGCGCGATGGCGTTGGCGCCCGAGGTGCTTTGCGACTGCAGCTTGACCATGGCCTGGATGAGTTGCGCCGGCCCGGCCCCGTACCCGATGCGCCAGCCGGTCATGGCATAGGCCTTGGACACGCCGTT
>NZ_BAAJYS010000447.1:0-2527 GCF_057543315.1 Acidovorax sp. KPB24-07 | reverse complement strand
GCCCGGCGAGCCCGTGCGCGTGAACGGCTACACCAGCGAGACGCTGGAGTGGAAAGCCTGGCTGCCCGTGCTGGACCTGGCGCAGGCCTCGCCCGCGCAACTGGCGGTACTCGAGGCCAGCCACCCCAAGGCCAAGACCAGCGACTACTACCGCGTGCTGGTGCACCAGCCGCGCATCCTGGAGGAGCGGTCGATCGTGTTCAACGCGATCATGTACGCGCCCGGCGGCCTGTCGCGCGCCGAGCGCGAACTGGCCAGTGCCGTGGTCTCGCGCGTGAACGGCTGCGTGTACTGCGCCTCGGTGCATGCGCAGCGGTTCGAGCAGCTGGCCAAGCGCAATGACGTGATCGTGCAGGTGTTCACCGATCCGCAGGGCGCGGGCACCACCGCGCGCGAGCAGGCCATCGTGCAAGCCAGCATCGACCTCACGCGCGCGCCCGGCGCGTTCGGTGCAGATCAGGTGCGGCCGCTGCGCGCGGCCGGCCTGTCGGACCTGGAAATCCTCGACGCCGTGCACGCCGTGGCGATCTTCGCCTGGGCCAACCGGCTGATGCTCAACCTGGGCGAGCCGGTGTTCCCCGGCTGAAAACCGCAGGGCAGGGGATGCCCGCCCGCCATCAGATCGCGCAGCCGTCCGGGCCACAGGCCAGGGCACTGCCGGCCGGCGCGATGGCGGCCCGCCCGGCCTCCAGGTGCTGGCGCAGCACGGTCTTCCAGTCCTCGGGCTGGCCGAGCCAGGGGCCGATGTCCAGCGTCTGCAGCGGCGCGCCGGGCTGCTCCAGCGCCAGGGTGGGAAAGCCCTGGCCGCCCGCGCGGGCCAGCCACTGGCGGCTTTCCGCGAAGTGCGCCTGGGTGGGCGTGCCTTGCCACTGCGCGAAGGCGGCGCGGAACGCCTCGGCGTCCAGGCCCAGTTCGGCCGCCAGATCCTGCAGCACCGCGGCGTCCGCCACGCGGCGGCCTTGCGCATAGTGCGCCTGCTGGATGCGGTGCGCCATGTCCAGCCCCCGCTGGCCCAGGGCCTGAGCGGCCAGGATGGCGGTGGTCGGCGGCTCCGAATCCATCACCGCCGTCGGGTCGCGCAGCAGGCCTTCGAAGTACGCCTCGCCGAAGGGCTGGCCGGTGAGCTGGGCGATGCGCCGGTCGTGCGGCACCACGTGGTCGCGCCACCGGGGCGTGATGGCGATGCGGTTGGGGCCGGCCAGCATGCCGCCGCCGTGCAGCGCGATCGCCAGGCCCGGCACCTGCCGCGCGGCTTGCACCAGCGGCGCGGCGGCGTAGCACCAGCCGCACAGCGGGTCGAAGACGTAGTGCAGCACCGCAGACGGTGCGGCGGCGTTCACTGCGGCCATTTCATTTCGCCCTTGATGACCTTGGCGCCCAGCTCCAGCGAAGACGATTCGCCCAGTTGCGGGTAGCGCTTCTTCATGGCGGCGACCAGCGCGGCCGAGTCCTTGGCGCGGGCGGCTTCTTCCTCGAAGGCCTTCACGTAGCCGCGGGTGAATGCCACCGAGGCCGTGCTGCGCGGCTCGCGGCCGCTGGCGTCCGGCACGAAGTGGCCGGGCACCACGACCTCCGGCTGCAGCGCGTCGATCTGGTCGAGCGTGGCGAGCCAGTCGCGGCGCGATTCGGGCGTCTGCGTGTCGGCCATCCAGACGTGGATGTTGGCGGCCACCGGCACGCCGCCCACCACGGCTTTCAGCGAAGGAATCCACACCACCGTGCGGCCGGGCGTCGGGCCGTTCAGGCCGACCACCTGGATGGCCTGGCCTTCCAGCGTGATGGTGTCGCCCTGCAGCGGCTCGGGCACCACCAGGGCCTGGGGCGCGTTGCCCTTGAGGATGGGGCCCCAGTGGGCGAGCTTGCCGTCCTTGGAGGCCTGGATGCCGGCCACCGTCTGCGGCGTGGCGACGATGCGGGCCGCGGGGAAGGCGGCTTGGATGACGTCCAGGCCGAAGTAGAAGTCGGGGTCCTTGTGGCTGATGTACACCGTGGTCAGCTTCTTGCCGCTGGCGTGGATTTTCTCCACCAGCGCCTGGGCGTCGTCGCGCTGGAATTGCGCGTCGATCAGCACGGCTTCGGTCTCGCCCGTGATCAGCTCCGACGACACGGGGAACAGGCTCTTGGTGCCGGGGTTGTACACCTGCAGCTGCAGCGGGCCGGCGGCCAGCGCCACGGCGGCGAAACCGAGGCTGGCGGCGCCGGCGATCAGGGTGCGAAGGAATCGGGGTGTGCGGGACATGGCGGGCTCCTGGTCAGCGAGGGTTTGGATAAAGGAAAGAAGGAATGGGCTGGATCGTAGGTTGCCTGGATCGGCCGAAAAACCCCCTACCATGCAAAGCTTTGTTGCATCGATCGATCGAATATGGACCGCCTCACCGCCGCCGATGTCTTTGTGCGCATCGCCGAGCGCGGCAGCATGACCGCCGCCGCCGAATCGCTGGACATGTCGCGCGCCATGGTCACGCGCTACCTCGCGCAGATGGAGGCCTGGGCCGGCGCCCGCCTCCTGCACCGCACCACGCGCCGC
>NZ_BAAJYS010000446.1:0-2530 GCF_057543315.1 Acidovorax sp. KPB24-07 | reverse complement strand
CAAAGTGCGGCCTCGGTCTGCCGGGCCCGCGCGGGCGTGGCGGCGACCCCGCCCGCGCCGATGCGGGCGCGCCGCACCCGGCCGTCGGCGATGTCGAGGTTCAGCACCAGGCACACGGCGGAGATGTCGTCGTCCAAGCGCTTGGACACCTTGTAGGCCGCCAGCGATTCGCCCGGCGCGGGCAGCGGCACCTCGATGCGCACGAGCAGCTCGTCCGGCGCCATCACGTTCTGGCGGTAGCCGGTGTACAGGTCTTCCAGCGCCAATGTGCGTTCGCCGCGCAGGCTGGCCAGCACCACGCTGGCGCCCAGCGCGATCAGCAGGGGCATGGAGTCGCCGATCGGCGAGCCGTTGGCCACGTTGCCGCCCAGCGTGCCGGAGTTGCGCACGGGCAGCCCGGCGAAGCGCGCGGCGAAGCGGTGCAGCATGGGCCAGTGGGCCTGCAGCGCATCGAACGCGTCGGCCAGCGGCACGGCCGCGCCGATGGACAGCCGCCCGCCCTGCGTGCCCATGCGGCGCAGCTCCTGCGCCCGCGTGACGTCGAGCATCTGCGCGAACTGGCGGTGCTGCTTGGTGATCCACAGGCCTACGTCGGTGGCGCCGGCCACCACCTGGGCGGTGGGGTGCGCGGCGCGTGCGGCCAGCAGTTCGGCCAGCGTGGCCGGGGCTAGGTACGCGTCGTCGGGCGTGGGCGCCGGTTTCGCCAGGGAGGCCAGCTGCGGCAGCAGTTGCGCTTCGTCCACCTGCATGCGGGGCAGGGCGGCCATCCGCTCGGCCGCGTCCAGGATGGGGCGGTAGCCGGTGCAGCGGCACAGGTTGCCCGACAGGTCGTGCACGGCCTGCTCGCGCGTGACCGGGCGGCCCTGGCACACGTGGTTCTGGTACATGCCGAACAGGCTCATCACGAAGCCCGGCGTGCAGAAGCCGCACTGCGAGCCGTGGCACTGCACCATGGCTTCCTGGGCGGGGTGCAGGCCCGGCGCGCTGGAGGGGGCGCCGCTGGAGGGCGGGGTGGCGGGCGGCGCGGGCTGGAGCAGCGGGTCCTGGTCCAGGTCCTCCACCGTCCACAGCGCCATGCCGTCGATGGAGTGGGCCAGGCGGATGCAGCTGTTCACGGCCCGGTAGCGCACGCGGCCGTCCACGGCCTCGCCCAGCACCACGGTGCAGGCGCCGCAGTCGCCCTCGCCGCAGCCTTCCTTGGTGCCGGTGTGGCCCAGGTCTTCGCGCAGCACCTCCAGCAGGGTGCGGTCGGGAGGAACATGGGCCAGCGTCACGGGCTGGCCCCGGCGGATGAATCGCAGCGGGCGGGAGGTGGTCATGCGTTGTGCGGTGCAGGGTTCGGTCGTTGGGGCCAGTGTGCGCGCCATGTCGGGACAGGGTAGGGCCCCGGGGGGTGGCGGCGCATATGGGCGAGCGTATAACGGCCATGCGCCGCGCGCCATGCCCGGGACACCGGCCGTTGCTTTGGCACCTTTTACTGCCTTCGCCTGGCACGGATGCTGCGTCCCTTCGTGGCGCCATGCCAAGGTGGCAGGCCGCAGACCCCAAGGACACCGGATGGACATCGATTTCTCGCAACTCGGCGCCTACGAGCGCTACAAGCTGATGGCCAGCCTGATCGTGCCGCGCCCGATCGCGCTCATCACCACCCTCGGGGAGGACGGCACGGTGAACGCCGCGCCGTTCAGCATGTTCAACATGCTGGGCGAGGACCCGCCGGTGCTGATGGTGAGCATCAACCGGCTGCAGGGTGGCCGCCTCAAGGACACGGCCGCCAACATCCTGCGCACCGGCGAATTCGTGGTGCACATCGCCGACGAGGCCATGGCCCAGCGCATGCATGCCTGCGGCGATGCGCTGCCGCCGCACGAGAGCGAACTGGTGCATGCCGGCCTCACCCCGGTGCCCTCGCGCAGCGTGGCCCCGCCGCGCATCGCCGAGGCCCCGGTGGCGTTCGAATGCGTGCTGCACGAAACCATGGAAACGGCCAGCCGCTACGTCTTCATCGGCCGCGTGCAGTGGCTGGGCGCGCGCGAGGGCCTCGTGGACACCGAGCGCTGGCGCGTGCGGCTGCAGGACTACCACCCGGTGGGGCGGTTCGGCGCGAGCTTCTATGTGACGACCGGCGACCGCTTCTCGCTCGACCCGGCGCCGCAGCCGGGCGCCGCGCGTTCGACGGCCATCGACGAGATCTGACCACCCGCGACGCCGCCTCGGTAGTTGCCTGGCTCGCGGTCGCGCGGCCTCGGCGCTACAGTGCGATGTCCCCTTGCCTTCTTCACTGCGCCTTCGCTCCGCCACCGGCAGGCCCGGCGTGCCATACGCGTTGGCGTATGGCTGGAATGCCCCCACCCTTATGAGAGACCAAGCCCTTTTCGACAAGATAGACCTCCATCTCATAAGGGTCTTGCACACCGTGTTGACTGAACGCAGCGTATCGCGGGCCGCCGTGCGGCTGGGCATGCACCAGCCGGCCGTGTCGGCGGCGCTGCGCCGCCTGCGCGACCTGGCGGGCGAT
The DNA here is from genome assembly GCF_057543315.1 of Acidovorax sp. KPB24-07. Classification (NCBI taxonomy): domain Bacteria; kingdom Pseudomonadati; phylum Pseudomonadota; class Betaproteobacteria; order Burkholderiales; family Comamonadaceae; genus Acidovorax; species Acidovorax sp. KPB24-07. The sequence goes on along the minus strand of NZ_BAAJYS010000446.1, from coordinate 12 downwards.
CCGCTGCTGGTG
>NZ_BAAJYS010000445.1:0-2538 GCF_057543315.1 Acidovorax sp. KPB24-07 | reverse complement strand
CGGCGGGCTTGCCGGCTAGGCCGGCGCGGGGCGGCAGGCCGGTGTGCTGGGTCAGCATGCGGCCGGCCACGGGCTGCTGCGCGGCCTTGTTGAACGCCACGCCCTTGGCCGGCGGTGCCTTGCGTTGTGGCGCCACCGGGGCCACGGTGCTGTTCTTTCGGCGCGCGCTCTGGTAGCTGCCGTCCGTCATCGGCTGGAAGGTCGGGATCAGGTGGTGCTTGCCGTTGCCGATCAGGTCGGCCCGGCCCATGGTCTTCAGCGCCTCGCGCAGCAGCGGCCAGTTGTTGGGATCGTGGTAGCGCAGGAAGGCCTTGTGCAGGCGCCGGCGCTTTTCGCCGCGCACGATGTCCACCGCCTCGCTGTCGCGGCCGATCTTGCGCAGCGGGTTCTTGCCCGAGTGGTACATGGCCGTGGCCGTGGCCATGGGGCTGGGGTAGAAGGTCTGCACCTGGTCGGCACGAAAGCCGTTCTTCTTGAGCCAGATGGCCAAGTGCATCATGTCCTCGTCGCTCGTGCCCGGGTGCGCGGCGATGAAGTACGGGATCAGGAACTGCTTCTTGCCCGCCTCTTCGCTGAACTGCTCGAACATCTGCTTGAACTTGTCATAGCTGCCGATGCCCGGCTTCATCATCTTGGTGAGCGGACCCTGCTCGGTGTGCTCGGGCGCGATCTTGAGGTAGCCGCCCACGTGGTGCTGCACCAGCTCCTTCACGTATTCGGGCGACTTCACGGCCAGGTCGTAGCGCAGGCCGGAGCCGATCAGGATCTTCTTGATGCCCTTGAGCGCGCGGCCGCGGCGGTAGATCTTGATGAGCGGGCCGTGGTCGGTCGTGAGGTTCTGGCAGATGCCCGGGTACACGCAGCTGGGCTTGCGGCACGCGGCCTCGATCTCCGGGCTCTTGCAGCCCAGCCGGTACATGTTGGCCGTGGGCCCCCCTAAGTCGGAGATGGTGCCGGTGAAGCCGCTCACCTTGTCGCGGATGTCCTCGATCTCCTGGATGATGGAGTCCTCGGAGCGGCTCTGGATGATGCGGCCTTCGTGCTCGGTGATCGAGCAAAAAGTGCAGCCGCCGAAGCAGCCGCGCATGATGTTCACGCTGAAGCGGATCATCTCCCACGCCGGGATCTTGGTCACGCCGTCGTGGCTGCCGTTCTCGTCGGCGTAACTCGGGTGCGGGCCGCGCGCGTAGGGCAGATCGAACACGTAGTCCATCTCGGCCGTGGTCAGCGGGATGGGCGGCGGGTTGATCCACACATCGCGCGCCGTCGGGCCTTCGCCGTGGGCCTGCACCAGGGCACGGGCGTTGCCGGGGTTGGTCTCCAGGTGCAGTACCCGGTTGGCGTGGGCGTAGAGCACCGGATCGCTCTTGACCTGCTCGTAGCTGGGCAGGCGGATCACGCTGCGTTCGCGCGGCGGCACCTTGAGCTTGGCCTTGAGGTTCGGGTTGGCAACGAACAGCATCGGCTGGATGGCGGGGTTGGGCTCGGCGGATTTCGAGTCATTTTGCCCTTGCGCCCTAGTATCCATTGGCATGGATGCTATCGAATCAGGAGCATCCTCCTTGCTGCAGGTGCTGCCTTGGGCGGCGGCCTGCTCGCTGGTCGTCATGTAGGGGTTGACGTGCGCCTCGACGCGGCCGGGCTCGTCCACGCTGGTGGAGTCGATTTCGAACCAGCCCTGGCCGGTTTCGTCGTCGGACCGGCGCACGAAGGCGGTGCCGCGCACGTCGGTGATCTGCTCCACGGGCTCGCGCGCGGCCAGGCGGTGGGCCACTTCGACGAGCGCGCGTTCGGCGTTGCCGTACAGCAGCAGATCGCACTTGGCGTCCACCACGATGGAGCGGCGCACCTTGTCGCTCCAGTAGTCGTAGTGGGCGATGCGGCGCAGGCTGCCTTCGATGCCGCCCAGCACGATGGGCACGTCCTTGTAGGCCTCGCGGCAGCGCTGGCTGTACACGATGGCCGCGCGGTCGGGGCGCTTGCCGCCCACGTCGCCAGGAGTGTAGGCGTCGTCGCTGCGGATCTTCCGGTCGGCGGTGTACCGGTTGATCATGGAATCCATGTTGCCCGCCGTCACGCCCCAGAACAGGTTGGGGCGGCCCAGGGCCTTGAAGGCATCGGCGCTCTGCCAGTCGGGCTGGGCGATGATGCCCACGCGAAAGCCCTGCGCCTCCAGCGTGCGGCCGATCACGGCCATGCCGAAGCTGGGGTGGTCGACGTAGGCATCGCCCGTCACCAGGATCACGTCGCAGCTGTCCCAGCCGAGGCGCTCCATCTCGGTGCGGCTCATGGGCAGGAACGGGGCCGTGCCGAAGCGTTTCGCCCAATACGGGCGATAGCTGGTCAGCGGCTTCGCGGCGCGCGCGAAAAAGGAAACGTCAACGGGGGCGTTCATGGAGGGCAAGGCGTGGGGAAGCCGCGATTTTAGGCTTTTGGGCCTTTCCTGTCGAAACCGAGGGCCAAGGCGCGTGCCCGCGCCCTGCGCCGCAGGGGGTCAGCCGCGGGTGGCGAGCGGCCTGGCGGCGGTCTCGGTGCGCG
>NZ_BAAJYS010000444.1:0-2551 GCF_057543315.1 Acidovorax sp. KPB24-07 | reverse complement strand
CGCTCATCGTGCGCGGGCGGCCCAGCCGCGCCACCCCGGGCGGGCCGGCAACTGCTGCAGCACCTGCAGCGCGCCCGCGTCATGGAGCACGACCTGCTGGCGGGGCTCTCGGGCGGCGATGGGGACGCGGATGCGTTCTTCGCCGTCACGCTCGCGGTCAATGCCGATTCGCTCGCCACCTGGCTGCTGCCGGCGCTGTCGGGCGTGCTGCAGCGCGAGCGCATCGCCATCGAGCTGGTGGTGGACGACCAGGAGCACACGCACGCGCTGCTGGAGGCCGGCCTGGCCCATGCCTGCGTGTCGGCCCAGCCGCATGCCATGCGCGGCTGCACGGCCGAGCCGCTGGGCCGCATGCGCTACCGGCTGGTGGCCTCGCCCGCATTCGCCGCGCAATGGTTCGGGCCGCGCGGCATCACCCGGGCGTCGGCGCGCCGGGCCCCCACGGTGGTGTTCAACCGCAAGGACCCGCTGCAGGCCAATGCGCTGCTCAATGCGTTCGGGCTGCAGGCCAGCGCCTATCCGAGCCATTACGTGCCGGCATCGGAGCCCTTCGTCGCGGCGATCCGGCTGGGGCTGGGCTACGGCATGGTGCCGGAGCTGCAGATCGGCGATGCCATCGCGCGCGGCGAGCTGATCGACGTGCTGCCCGATGCGGCGACGGACGTGGCCCTGTACTGGCACGGCTGGGCGCAGCAGCCGCCCCGGCTGGAGCGGCTCGCCCAGCGGGTGATGCAGGCGGCCCGGGGGCTGCTGTAGGCCGCCGGCCGCCGTTCGCTCACGTGGCGGCGCCCGGCCCGGGCACGGCGTAGAAGCCCAGGAACATGTCCACCGCGTCGTGCAGCACCTGTCGCTGCTGGGCCGGCGTGAGCGGCGGCTGACCCAGCGCCAGCTGCGGCCAGAAGGCGAAGGCCTTGACCATGCCCTGCAGCTGGTGCGCGGCGTATTGCGGATCGACCCCGCCACGCAGGCGGCCGGCCTGCTGCGCCGCGTGGATCCACGCGGGAACGCCTTCTTCCTTCTCGCCCAGGCGCGCCACCATGGCCTGCGCGCGGGCCGGGGTGTGCAGCATCTCGGCCATGGCCACGCGCGACAGGTCCATGAACGCCGCATCGCCCAGCAGCGCCATCTTGCGCTCCAGCAGCTCCAGCAACTGCGCGCGCAGGGGCCGCTGAGGATCGTGCCCCGGTGCCGCCAGCGACTGGCTGCGGTCCCACAGCTGCCCGAGGATGGCGGCGAACAGGTCGTCCTTGCTGGGGAAATGGTTGTAGACCGTGCGCTTGGAGACCGCGGCCGCGGCGGCCACCCGGTCCATGCTGGTGCCGGCGAAGCCGTGCTCGCGGAACTCGCCGATCGCCGCCTGGACGATGGCATGGCGCTTGCGGTCGGTCAGGCGGGAGGGCGGCGGAGCGATGGCGGTCATAGGCAAAATTTTACACTCGGCAGTTTACTTTTCTGGATCGAACACTACACTGTGCAGTGCAGTTTTTGGGGTGGTTGCTTGCCCGCCTCGCTGCCCGCCCGGGTTCTCCGGCCATTTCACTTTCTCATCGCCATGGCTTACCGCATGTCCTCCTGTTCCGAATCGCCGGCCGCTCCGCACGGCCCGTCGCCCCAGTTCGTTGACGGGCGCTTTCGCAACGCGGCGCCCCGGCACCGCCTGGGCATGCTCAAGACGCTCGGCGTGCTGTGGCGGTTCGCCCTCGGCAAGCCCGCGGACACGGTGCCGGACCGGCCCATCGCCGTCCAGCCCCTGACCACCGCCGCACTGCTGCAGGCGCCGGACGACAGCCTGTGGCGGCTGGGGCATTCGACCCTGCTGCTCAAGCTGGACGGCCGATTCTGGCTCACCGACCCGGTGTTTTCCGAGCGCGCCTCGCCGGTGCAGTTCCTGGGCCCCAAGCGCTTTCATGCGCCGCCGCTGGCCATCGAAGACCTGCCGCCCATCGCGGGCGTGATCCTCTCGCACGACCATTACGACCACCTGGACCACGCGGCGATCCTGAAGCTCGCGCCCAAGGTGGAGCACTTCGTCGCGCCGCTGGGCGTGGGCGACCGCCTCATCGCCTGGGGCGTGCCGGCGGCCAAGGTGCAGCAGTTCGACTGGTGGCAGGGCACGACCCTCGGCGGGCTGCGCCTGGTGGCCACGCCGGCGCAGCATTTTTCGGGGCGCAGCCTGTCGGACGGCAACCGCACGCTGTGGGCGTCATGGGTGCTGATGACGGCGGACACCCGCATCTTCTTCACCGGCGACACGGGCTATTTCGACGGCTTCCAGGCCATCGGCGAGCGCTTCGGCCCGTTCGATCTCACGCTGGTGGAAACCGGCGCCTACAACGCCGACTGGCCCGACGTGCACATGCAGCCCGAGCAGAGCCTGCAGGCCCATCTGGACGTGAAGGGCCGCCACATGATGCCCATCCACAACGGCACGTTCGACCTGTCGCTGCACCCGTGGACCGAGCCCTTCGAGCGCATCACCGCGCTGGCCGCCGCAGCCGGCGTGCCGCTGGTGGCGCCGGCGATGGGCGAGCGGCTCGACATCCGGGGCGCG
>NZ_BAAJYS010000443.1:0-2559 GCF_057543315.1 Acidovorax sp. KPB24-07 | reverse complement strand
CGGGCACGTCGGCTTCGCCCCGGGGCGCCTGCCGGGCCACGTGCGCGCCATGCCGGCCGAGGTGGCCGGCTGGCTGGCGGCCCACGGGGCACCGGACTACGCAGCCGGCGAAACCCCCTCGATAGCATCGCGCCATGGATGACATCGTCAAGCAGGCCATCGCCAAGTGGCCCAACGTTCCCGATTGCTACGGCTGGCTGGGGCTCGACGCGCGGGGCCGCTGGTACATGCGCGACGACGCCACCCAGGCCCAGGGGCCGTTCCCGCAGGCCAAAGGCTCGCTGCTGGCGCACGGCAAGCTCATCGACTTCATCCAGCGCAACTACGAGGCCGACGCCCAGGGGCGCTGGTTCTTCCAGAATGGCCCGCAGCGCGTGTACGTGGAGCTGGAGATCACCCCGGTGGTCTGGCGCATCGAGCCGGATTTCACCCTGGTCGCCCACACCGGCCGCGCCTCCACCGCCCGCGAATGCCTGCTGGACGAGGCCGGTCGCCTGTACCTGTTCGACGGCACCGTGCTGGGGCTGGCGCACACGCTGGACATGGAAACCGCCGCGCAGGCGGTCGAGGCCGGGCAGTGGGACCCGCAGCCGGTGCAGGCGGCCGATCTGCCGGTGCGCTATGGCTACGTGCTGCAGCCCTCGGTGTTCCGGGTCTGAGCCGTTGCCGGGCCCCGGGCGGTTCTGCGCGGCGCGGCAGTGCCGGCGCACACACTTTCTCAAGGCTTTACCTGCTGGCGTTGTCCCGAGCGGCCGGGCGCTTCACTTCGGATATGACCTCGTCTTCACCGAAGATGCCTATGAAAGCCAGTCACGAGCCGGGAAGCACCCATTCGGCGATCAGCTTGATCTCCACGCTCCGTGGTTCCCAGTGGACCTGATCTACCAGTTGCACGGCTTCGATGTTCGTCTCTTGCAAGACGGTGCCGTCCTGGGTTTGGAGCTGCACAAAGCCAGGGGCGTCTGCGGAAGCGCCGGGCGACATTCGCCACGGCGAGCCGATCCGGAACACGGCCACTTGAAAGCGTTGGTCCGGACTGGTGAAGGTTTTGTAAACGCTGGAGCAACACAGCTTGCGCCCGCTGGGCGTGAACGACAGCCAGCCACAGACCCCCAGCGCCACGGCGACGAGCAAGGCCAAGAATTTGGAGCGCGATGCGCTTGGATGGGCCATGGTTCTAAGGCTTGAACAAGAACGTATTGTTCGTGGTCTGCTTGAGCACCCGCATATCGGAATAGATCAGAAAATCACCGCCTTTCCCATTGGCCGAGCGCCATTTCCTGAAATCAGAATTGCGGACGTTGAAGCCGCCATTCAAACCGGTTCGCCCGACGCTATTGGATTCGAAGTTCCAGTTTCCAAGATCCTGGTCCTCGCCCGCTGCATCATTGAAGTCATAGGAGTCCTTGACATAGATGCCTACCTCCTCGATGGTCACCAGATAATTGCCGGTCGGAACCTTCGGTGCTGGGCCTGAAGCAACTTTTTTCTCGGTCATTTCAGCCTCTACGGTTCCGGCCACCACCAGGCGGAACGTGAAGTTGCCCAATGCGGTCCTCAAGTCGTCCATGGGGCCCACTAACATGTCCATGTTTCCGCCAATCACGCGGAATTGAATGGCTTCATTCTCCATGGACTGGAGCATCCTGGGGAGCAAGAAGCGTTGTTTGCCGCTGCCCAGTGCGTTCTTTCGTTTGAGGAGCTTCACAATCTCCCTGCGGGCAGCTTCATTCAGCCAAATGCGTTCCGAGATCAGCGTGTCGTAGACTTGGCGCGCTCGGGAAAAGCCAAGAACCCAATCCATGGTAATGATGTCTGTAGACGCTATACCATTCGAGGGGGATGAGTTTGATGGGTCTGAAAACCACTTTTCCATCAATTGGGCCCCACGCTCCCAATTGTTTGATCGCATCACTGTGGGCAGCTTTGTGATATCAAGCTTGGACATATTATTATCAAGTCATTGAAAGATTAAATTGATAATAACATGGCTCTCACTGAATTTAAAAGTCAAGCAGTGATTTTTGCCTTTTGATTGAATTGATGTTTCAATGATTCCAGTTTGAAAGGGAATTTTCGATCGTTTTAACCGAAGTGAGATGTCCGCCCCGTAGAGAATTCCTGCCGGATGCAGTTCATTTGGTTAATGCATAAAAAAAAGGGACAAGCAATCGCTGTCCCTTTTCTTTTGTGAAGTGCCCTGAGTAATTCTCAGGGCTTACCAAACGGGCATGGAGTTGAATGCCCCGCCTTTTGTGGTAGGTCGGGTGCCTCGTCTTACTTGGCCGCGTTGGCCATGAACTCGACCGCCGCATGGATGTCCGCGTCCGACGCCTGCGTGCCGCCGCGGGGCGGCATGGCGCCCTTGCCGGCGATGGCGATGCGGGTCATGCCGTCGATGCCGTCCTTCAGGCGCTCGGCCCAGGCGGCCTTGTCGCCAAACTTGGGCGCACCTGCGATGCCGGCGGCATGGCAGACCTGGCACGCCTGCTTGTACAGGGCTTCGCCAGCGCCGGCGGCGGCCGTCGTCGTGGGGGCGGCGGGTGCCGCGGCCGGAGC
>NZ_BAAJYS010000442.1:0-2564 GCF_057543315.1 Acidovorax sp. KPB24-07 | reverse complement strand
CGGCATGGTGCTGGGGGGCGGCGCGCCGGCCGGGGCGCGGGAATGAGCGCCCGGGGACTGGGCGCGCTCGTCCGGGATCCCGCCTACCGCCAGGGCGTGCTGGACATGTTCGGCACCAGCGTGGGCGTGGGCGCCTGGGGGCTGGTGACCGGCGTGGCCATGGTCAAGAGCGGCATGTCGGTGCCGATGGCGATCTTCATGTCGCTCGCGGTGTACGCGGGCAGCGCGCAGCTCACGGTGATCCCGCTGATGGCCGTCGGCGCGCCGCTGTGGGTGGTGTGGCTCACGGCCTCGTGCGTGAACCTGCGCTTCGTCATCTTCAGCAGCCTATGGCGCAGCTACTTCGCGCACCTGCCGCTGCGCCGGCGCCTGGCGGTGGGGTATTTCAGCGGCGACGTGATCTTCGTCGCGTTCATGAAGCGCTACCCCCAGCCCACGCCGCAGCCCGAGCAGGTGCCGTACTTCTGGGGCGCCGCGTCGATCAACTGGCTGTCCTGGCAGGTGCCGTCGATCACGGGCATTTTGCTGGCCAACGTGGTGCCGCTGTCGTGGGGCCTGGGCTTTGCGGGCGTCCTGGCGCTGCTGGGCGTGATGCTGTCCATGCTGTTCGACCGCGCCACCTGGCTGGCCACGGGCGTGGCCATGACGGCGGCCATCGCGGCGTTCGCGCTGCCGCTCAAGCTGAACATCCTGGTGGCGATCGCGGCGGCCGTGGCCGTGGGCCTCATCATCGAGACGGTGGACCGCCACCTTCGAAAGCCCGAGGTGCTGCTGGTGCCGGCCGAGAGCGCGCTGCCGCCCGAGGAGAAAAAGCACGTGCAGGACGGCGACGTGGTGCCGCTGCGCGAGGAGCGCCACCCATGAACTGGTCCTGGGTCGAACCCACCATCGCCATCCTGGGCCTGGCCGCGATCACGGTGGTGTCGCGCGCGTTCTTCATGATTCCCGAGCGCGAACTGCCCCTGCCCGACTGGCTCAAGCGCGGCCTCAAGTACGCGCCGCTGGCCGCGCTGGCCTCGGTGATCGCGCCGGAGATCTTCATGGCGCAGGGCGAGCTGATCGGCACGCTGCAGGACGCGCGCCTGCCGTCCGTGCTGTGCGCCGCCGGCTACTACTTCTGGCGCCGCGGCATCCTGGGCACCATCGTCGTGGGCATGGTGGTGTACCTGCCGCTGCACATCGGCCTGGGCTGGTAGCCCACGGGCGGCGCCGGCCGACACGGCCGGGCACGGGGCCGCACCTACAATGCGGCGCAGTTTTCCACCCTCCCCGCGCCGCCCGCCGGCCCCATCGATCCATGCACATCCTTCGCTTTTCCGACCTCTGCGCCCAAGGCCAGGCCCGTGGCCAGCGCGTGTTCATCCGCGCCGACCTGAACGTGCCGCAGGACGACGCCGGCCACATCACCGAGGACACGCGCATCCGCGCCTCGGTGCCCTGCATCCAGATGGCGCTGGACGCCGGCGCCGCCGTCATGGTGACCAGCCACCTGGGCCGCCCGACCGAGGGCACGCTGCAGCCCGCCGACTCGCTCGCCCCCATTGCGAAGCGCCTGGGCGAACTGCTGGGCCGCGAGGTTCCGCTGGTGGCCGACTGGGTGGACGGCGTGGCCGTGCAGCCCGGCCAGGTCGTGCTGCTGGAGAACTGCCGCGTGAACCCCGGCGAGAAGAAGAACGACCCCGCGCTGGCCAGGAAGATGGCCGCGCTCTGCGACATCTACGTGAACGACGCCTTCGGCACCGCGCACCGCGCCGAGGGCACGACCTACGGCATCGCCGAATACGCCAAGACCGCCTGCGCCGGCCCGCTGCTGTCGGCCGAGATCGACGCCATCACCAAGGCCCTGGCGCACCCCGCACGGCCGCTGGCGGCCATCGTGGCGGGCAGCAAGGTCTCGACCAAGCTCACCATCTTGAAGAGCCTGGCCGACAAGGTGGACCAGCTCATCGTGGGCGGCGGCATCGCCAACACCTTCATGCTGGCCGCCGGCCTTCCGATCGGCAAGAGCCTGGCCGAGCCCGACCTGCTGGACCAGGCCCGCGCCGTGATCGACGCCATGAAGGCGCGCGGCGCCGAGGTGCCGATCCCCACCGACGTGGTGGTGGCCAAGACCTTCTCGGCCGATGCGCCCGCCACGGTGAAGGCGGCCGCCGACGTGGCCGACGACGACCTGATCCTGGACATCGGCCCCGAGACCGCGAAGAAGCTGGCCGCGCAGCTCAAGCAGGCCGGCACCATCGTGTGGAACGGGCCCGTGGGCGTGTTCGAGTTCGCCGCGTTCGAGAACGGCACCCGGGCCATCGCCCAGGCGATCGCCGAATCGAGCGCGTTCAGCATCGCGGGCGGCGGCGACACGCTGGCGGCGATCGCCAAGTACGGCATCGAGAAGGACGTGGGCTACATCTCCACCGGCGGCGGCGCCTTCCTGGAAGTGCTGGAGGGCAAGACGCTGCCGGCCTTCGAGATCCTGCAAAAGCGCGCCCAGGGCTGAGCCGGCGGCGGGTTCACGCCCGCCGTCCTTTTGCTATTTAATTAATAGCAATATGCCCTAGTGATGATTGTGC
>NZ_BAAJYS010000441.1:0-2581 GCF_057543315.1 Acidovorax sp. KPB24-07 | reverse complement strand
CCTCGGGTGTCGGCGGCGCGGATTCGGCGGCGGCTTCATGGGGCGCCGGAGCCAGGGTCTCCATCATCGATCCGCTCTGCGGAATGTCAGCTGCGTTCAGGGCGGTTGGGCCGTCCGCCGGGGCCGGCGGGGCAGGGTCCAGGGCGGCCGTTTCGGCGCCCGGCGCCGCCGGTGGCATCGCGGCAGGTGTGCCCGACTGGCGGTCCACGTACACGGCGTTGAAGACCGCCGAGGTGATCCAGTGCCGAAAGGGCGTCTTGGTCCAGTAGTCCTTGGCAGCGATGGGGCGGGTGATGCTGCGCAGCTCCTGGGGCAGCGCGGCCCAGATCATCACCAGGTCGGCGTGGCTCTGGTGGTTGGCGAAATAGATGCGTTGCTCGGCCTTGGGCGGGCAGCCGTACCAGCGGGCCTGGGAACCGGTGAGAAATCGCACCAGCCCGAGTAGGAAAAGGCTCATCAACTTGGAAAGCATGGCGGCGATGATACGGGGGCGTGGCAGGGAGCCCGCGCCGGCCTGCACCGTGGGCCGGCGAGCCCCCTGCCACGGGCCGGCCGCGCACCGGGAAGATCCGTTCTGCGAAGTGGAATTTTCCAAGTTCGCGCTTCCCTTTCGCGAGGCCACTTCTAGACTGTCCGTACCGCTTCACCGCGGCGATTCCGCTAAAAAAGCAGGGAGTTTCTCCATGAACGTTTCGACCACACGCCGCCAGGCCCTGGTTCTGGGTGCCTCGGGCGCCTTGCCCATGCTGGCGAGGGCGCAGGCCGGCGCCGACTTTCCCACCCACCCCGTGCGCCTGATCGTGCCGTTCGCGCCGGGCGGCTCGACCGACATCCTCGGCCGGCTGCTGTCCAAGCACCTGTTCCCCGCCAGCGGCCAGCCGATGGTGGTGGAAAACATGGCCGGCGCGGGCGGCAACCTGGGCGCCGCGCTGGTGGCCCGGTCCCCGGCCGACGGCTACACCCTCGAGATCGGCGCCATGTCCACGCATGCCATGAACGGCAGCCTGTACAAGCAGTTGGCGTTCGATCCGATGAACGATTTCGACACCGTGGCCATGCTGGCCTACGCGATCAACGTCATCGCCGTCTCGCCCAGCGTGCCGGCGCGCACCTTCCCCGAACTGCTGGCCTACATCCGCGCCAACCCGGGCAAGCTCAACTACGCCTCGGGCGGCATCGGCACCCACAACCACCTCACGCTCGCGCTGCTGGCCAAGACGGCGCAACTGGACATCGTGCACGTGCCCTACAAGGGCGGCGGCCCGGCCGTCGCCGCACTGCTGCAGGGCGAATGCCAGATGTTCGCAGGCGGCGCCTCGCTGCTGCTGCCGCATGCGCAGGCCGGCAAGGTGCGCCTGATCGCCGTCACCGAAAAGACCCGGTCCGACCTGCTGCCCGACGTGCCCAGCGCGGCCGAGACGCTCAAGGGCTTCGAGGTCACCAACTGGTACGGCGTGTTCGCGCCCAAGGGGCTGGACGTGGCGCGCCGCGCCCTCATCAACCACGAGATCAACCGGGTGACCGGCCTGCCCGAGGTCGCCGAGCGGCTCAAGGGCCTGGGCATGGTGCGGGCGCCCGTGGACCCGGTTCAATTGCGCGAGATCCTGCAGGCTGACTACCGGCTGTGGTCTTCCACCATCAAGTCGCTGGGAATTTCCTCCGAATGAACGCCCCACACCCCCTGCCCATGGCGCTGAACAGCGTCGATTGGAATGCAATGGAATGGAAGCCCGTGCGCCACGGCATCGAACGCAAGGCATTCGGCAGCGAGCACGTCACGCTCGCGCTGCACCGGCTGCTGCCGGGCCACGAGCCACGTCCGCATTCCCATCCCCATGAGCAGGTGGTGTACATCCTGGCGGGCCAGATCGACTTCTACGTGGAGGGCCAGGTGGTGCGCCTGGGCCCGGGAAGCCTGCTGGTGGTGCCTCCCAACGCCATGCACCACGGCGTGGTGGTGGGCGACGAGCCGGTGCTCAATCTCGACGTCTTCACCCCCGCGCGCCCGGAATACCTGGCATGACGGCGGCCCGCCCCGGCGCCGCCGATGAGGCCCCGTCCCTGCGCGAGCGGCTGGTGGCGGGCGATTTCCTGTTCGCCACGTTCGTGAAGACCACCTCGCACCAGACGGTGGAGGTGCTCGCCGCCACGGGCCTGGACACCCTGGTGCTCGATGCCGAGCATGCGCCCTTCGGGCCGGAGAGCCTGGACCGCAGCCTGCTCGCGGCGCGCGCGTGCGCCCTGCCGGTGCTGGTGCGCGTGCCCTATCCGCGCGGCGCGGCCATCCAGCAGGCGCTGGACATGGGCGCGGCCGGGGTGATGGTGCCGCACGTGGACTCCGCCGCCATCGCGCTCGAAGTCGTGCGTGCGGCGCGCTACGGCGGCACCCGGGGCTATTCGGCCTCGCCGCGCGCCGGCGGCTACGGCCAGCGGAGCATGGCCGACCACCTGCGGCTGAGCGATGCGCACACCGCAGTGATCGTGCAGATCGAAAGCGGCGAGGCGGTGGCGCAGGCGCGGGAGATCGCCGCCGTGCCGGGCGTGGACTGCCTGTTCGTCGGGCCGGCCGACCTGGCCGTGG
>NZ_BAAJYS010000440.1:0-2593 GCF_057543315.1 Acidovorax sp. KPB24-07 | reverse complement strand
CGTTGAAGGCGGCGGCGGCCAGCTCCTTGTTGCCCTGCAGTTCGCCGGCGATGACTTCCGCCGCCACGTGCGCCTCGTGCACGGCCTTGTGCGCCAGCATGGGCTGGCCCACGATGTCGCCGATGGCGAAGATGTGCGGCACGTTGGTGCGCATCTGGATGTCCACGTCGATGAAGCCGCGGTCGGTGACGGCCACGCCGGCCTTGTCGGCGCCGATCTTCTTGCCGTTGGGCGTGCGGCCCACGGCCTGCAGCACCAGGTCGTACACCTGGGGTTCCGGCGCGGTGCCGCCCTCTTGCGCCGCGGCGAAGGTCACCTTGATGCCCTCGGGCGTGGCTTCGGCGCCCACCGTCTTGGTGTTGAGCATGATGTTGTCGAAGCGCTTGGCGTTCATCTTCTGCCAGATCTTGACGAGGTCGCGGTCGGCGCCCTGCATCAGGCCGTCCATCATCTCGACCACATCCAGGCGCGCGCCGAGCGTGCTGTACACCGTGCCCATTTCCAGGCCGATGATGCCGCCGCCCAGGATGAGCATGCGCTTGGGAACCGCCTTGAGTTCCAGCGCGCCGGTGGAGTCCACCACGCGCGGGTCCTTGGGCATGAACGGCAGGTGCACGGCCTGCGAGCCGGCGGCGATGACGGCGTTCTTGAAGGCGATGACCTTCTTGTTGCCCGTCTTCTCCTGGCCCGTGGCGCCCGTGGTCTCTTCCACTTCGAGGTGGTTCGCACCCACGAACTGGCCCACGCCGCGCACGGTGGTCACCTTGCGCATCTTGGCCATGGCCGCGAGGCCGCCCGTCAGCTTGCCGATGACCTTTTCCTTGTGGCCGCGCAGCGTGTCGATGTCCACCTTGGGCGCACCGAAATCGATGCCCGCCGCCTTCAGGTGGCTGACCTCGTCGATCACCGCCGCCACGTGCAGCAGCGCCTTCGACGGGATGCAGCCCACGTTGAGGCAGACACCGCCCAGGGTGGCGTAGCGCTCGACCACGATCACCTTGAGGCCCAGGTCGGCCGCACGGAACGCGGCGCTGTAGCCGCCGGGGCCACCGCCCAGCACGAGCACGTCGCAATCCAGGTCGACCGTGCCGCCGTAGCTGGCCGCCGGAGCAGTTGCTACGCTTTTTGTAGCATCATGCCCTAGTGTTGATTGTGCTGGAGCCTGTTTTGGCTCGGAAGCTGCCGCAGGCGCCGCTGCAGGTGCGGGCGCCGCGGCCGGCGCGCTGGCGGCGTCGGACGCCTCCAGCGTGAGCAGCACGGAGCCTTCCGCGACCTTGTCGCCGATCTTGACCTTGAGCTCCTTCACCACGCCGGCATGGCTCGACGGGATTTCCATCGATGCCTTGTCGGACTCCACGGTGACCAGGCTCTGCTCGGCCTGGATGGTATCGCCGGGCTTCACCAGCACTTCAATCACGCCCACTTCGGCGAAGTCGCCGATGTCGGGCACCTTGATGTCGATCACTGCCATAGGGGATGCTCCTTTACAGCAGGATGCGGCGGTAGTCCGCCAGCACTTGGCCGAGGTAGGCGTTGAAGCGCGCGGCGCTGGCGCCGTCGATCACGCGGTGGTCGTACGACAGCGACAGCGGCAGCACCAGGCGCGGCACGAAGGCCTTGCCGTCCCACACCGGCTTCATCTGGCCCTTGGAGAGGCCGAGGATGGCCACTTCGGGTGCGTTGATGATGGGCGTGAAGTGCGTGCCGCCAATGCCGCCCAGCGAGCTGATCGACATGCAGCCACCCTGCATGTCGGCTGCGCCGAGTTTGCCGTCGCGGGCCTTCTTGGCCAGTTCGCCCATTTCCTGGCTGATCTGGAGGATGCCCTTCTTGTCGGCATCCTTCAGCACCGGCACCACGAGGCCGTTGGGCGTGTCCGCCGCGAAACCGACGTGGTAGTACTGCTTGTAGACGAGCGTGTCGCCGTCCAGGCTGGTGTTGAACTCGGGGAATTTCTTGAGCGCGGCCACCACGGCCTTGATGACGAAGGCGAGCATGGTCACCTTCACGCCGGACTTCTCGTTCTCCTTGTTGGTGGAGACGCGGAAGGCTTCCAGCTCGGTGATGTCGGCCTCGTCGTTGTTGGTGACGTGGGGAATCATCACCCAGTTGCGGTGCAGGTTGGCGCCGCTGATCTTCTTGATGCGCGACAGGTCCTTGCGCTCGACCGTGCCGAACTTGGCGAAGTCCACCTTCGGCCAGGGCAGCAGGTCCAGCCCGGCACCGGAGCCGCCACCACCGGCCGGGGCCTTGGCGGCCTGGGCCTTGGTCTGGGTGGCGCCGCTCATCACCTGCTTGGTGAAGGCCTGCACGTCGTCCTGCGTGATGCGGCCCTTGGGGCCGGAACCCTTGAGCTCTTCGAGCGGCACGCCGAGTTCGCGGGCGAACTTGCGCACCGAGGGGCTGGCGTGCGGCAGGCCGACGGGCGCGGCGCCCGGGGCGTGCGGCGCGGGCGCTGCAGCCGGCTTGGCGTTGGCCTGGGGCACAGCCTCTTCGGCGGCCGATGCTTTCGGCTCGGCCTGCGGTGCGGGGGCCGCAGCAGCAGGCGCAGGGGCCGACGCCGCTGGGGCTGCACCTGCGGCGCCTTCCATGA
>NZ_BAAJYS010000439.1:0-2608 GCF_057543315.1 Acidovorax sp. KPB24-07 | reverse complement strand
GGGCGGCGTCAGGGCTCGATGAGCGGCACGTCGGCTGCGCGCAGCGGCGTGCCGATGGGGGCTGCCGCCTGGCCCTTGCGCACCGCGGCCATGTCCTGCTCGTTGGGGTAGTCGCCCTGCAGCCAGTAGTCGAACACGCGCCGCGCGATGGGCGCGGCATGCGCGGCGCCGAAGCCGGCGTTCTCCACGATCACAGCCAGCGCCAGGCGCGGGTTTTCGGCCGGGGCGAAGGCGGCGAACAGCGAGTGGTCGCGCTGGTGGTCCTCCAGCGCCTTGGCGTTGTACTTGACGTTCTGCCCCAGGCTCACCGCCTGCGCCGTGCCGGTCTTGCCGGCCGAGGTGTAGGGCGCGCCCGCGAACACGCGCGTGCCGGTGCCGCCCTTGTTCACCGCGACGAGCGCATTGCGCACGATCTCCACGTTCTTCGGCGAAAAGCCCAGGTCCTGCCCCGGGGGCTGCTGCACCTCGGTGATCTGGCCCGTCACCGTGTCCTTGATGGCCTTGATGAGGTGGGGCCGATAGCGCGTGCCGCCGTTGGCCAGCGTGGCCTCCGCCAGCGCCAGCTGCAGCATGGTGAAGTTGTTGTACCCCTGCCCGATGCCCAGCGACACCGTCTCGCCCGAGTACCAGCGGCGCATCTCGGGGCGCCGGTAGGTGTTGCGCTTCCACTCGGTGCTGGGCAGCACGCCGCGCACCTCGCCGTTGATGTCGATGCCCGTGGCCTGCCCGAAGCCGAGCGGCTTCATGAAGTCGTGGATGGTGTCCACGCCCATGTCCACGGCCAGCGAATAGAAATACGTGTTGCTGGAGAACTGGATGGCGCGGTGCATGTCCACGCCGCCCAGCCCGCCCTCGTGGCTGCGGAAGGTGTGGCCGCCGTAGGTGTAGAAGCCCGGGTCGTTGTACACCTGCGTGGGCGAGCGCTTGTTCAGCTGCAGCGCCCCCAGCGCCATGAAGGGCTTGTAGGTCGAGCCCGGCGGGTAGGTTCCGCGCAGCGCGCGATTGAGCAGCGGCTTGTCGATCGACTCGTTGAGTGCCTGCCAGTTCTCGCTGTCGATGCCCTCCACGAACAGGTTCGGATCGAACGTGGGCTTGCTCACCAGCGCCACGACCTCGCCGTTGCGCGGGTCGATGGCCACCAGCGCGCCGCGACGCTCGCCGAACATGTCCTCGATCATCTTCTGCAGCTTGATATCGATGGACAGCATCACCGTGTTGCCGGGCGTGGCGGGGTGGCTGGCCAGCCGGCGCACGGCGTGGCCGCCGGCGGAGGTCTCCATGCGCTCCACGCCGGTCTGGCCGTGCAGGGTGCTCTCGAAGCCCTGCTCCACGCCCAGCTTGCCGATGTGGTCGGTGCCGCGGTAGTTGGCCGCGTCTTCGGAGTCGTCGATGCGCTCCTTCTCGCGCTGGTTGATGCGGCCGATGTAGCCGATCGCGTGGCTGGCCACCTCGCCCATGGGGTAGTTGCGAAACAGCCGGGCCTTGATGTCCACGCCGGGAAAGCGGTAGCGCTGCGCGGTGAAGCGCGCCACTTCCTCATCGGACAGCCGCGTGCGGATGGGCAGCGATTCGAAGTTGCGCGACTCGTCCATGAGCCGCTTGAACCGGCGCCGGTCGCGCGGGTGGATGTCCAGCACCTTGGACAGGGCATCGATGGTGTCGTCCAGCGACTCGACCTTGGAGGGCGTGATCTCCAGCGTGTAGGCCGAATAGTTGGTGGCCAGCACCACGCCGTTGCGGTCCAGGATGAGGCCGCGGTTGGGCACGATGGGCACCACGGCCGTGCGGTTGCTCTCGGCCTGCTCGGCGAGGTCGTCGTGGCGCACCACCTGCAGGTACACCAGCCGCGCCACCACCAGGCACAGCGCCATCAACACGACCAACGCCACCACGAACACGCGGGTGCGGAAACGCGACGCATCGGCTTCGGTGTTGCGCAGTTCGGTCATGTCGGCAAAGAAACGGTCAGATCAGGGGGCTGGCGGCGATTCGCGCTCACAGCGGGCGGTTCTCGTCGCGGTCGGGCGGACGGCGCTGCGGCGCCAGCAGTATCCAACTGGCGAGCGGCCACAGCAAGGCCTCCAGGCACGGCGCCACCAGGCCTTCGAAGCCGGGCAGGATGCCGCCCGACACGACGCGGATCAGCAGCTCGATCGCATGGGCCGCGATGAACAGCGGAAACACCTGCAGCGCCTGCGACGGCACGCTGAACCACAGCAGGCGGCGGTGCATGTACAGGGCGCCGTACATCAGGGCGCAATAGGCCAGGGCATGCTGGCCGAGCAGCGCGGTCTGGTACACGTCCATGCACAGCCCCATGGCGAAGGCCACGCCCATCCCCACGCGCTGGGGCTGGTGCACGCCCCAGAACACGAGCAGCACCATCACGAGGTCGGGCGTCCACACCACGCGCCCGAGCGGCAGCATGTTGAACGCCAGCGCCACCAGCAGGCTGCCGACGATGAACAGGGGGCGGACCGGCAGCAGCAGTTGCTGCCCGCGGGGCATGATCATGCGGACCTCCCGGGGCGGGATGCGGCGGCCACGGCAGGCCCGCGGGGGCGCAGGGCAGCGCGGATCATCGGCGCCCCTTGCGCACCGGCGCCCG
>NZ_BAAJYS010000438.1:0-2609 GCF_057543315.1 Acidovorax sp. KPB24-07 | reverse complement strand
TAAGCACTAGGGCATATCGCTATCATTTAAGTAGCACTTCGAAAGGAACACCCATGGCATTCACCACCACCCCCTCCGGCCTGCAATACGAAGACACCGTCGTGGGCGAAGGCGCCGAGGCCACGCGCGGCAACCACGTCAGCGTGCACTACACCGGCTGGCTCTACAACAACGGCGAGCAAGGCGCCAAGTTCGACTCCAGCCGCGACCGCAACGATCCGTTCGAGTTCGGCCTGGGCGCCGGCATGGTGATCAAGGGCTGGGACGAAGGCGTGCAGGGCATGAAGGTGGGCGGCCAGCGCACGCTGATCATTCCCGCCGCCCTGGGCTACGGTGCCCGCGGCGCCGGTGGCGTGATCCCGCCGAACGCCACGCTGAAGTTCGACGTCGAGCTGCTCGGCGTCGGCGGCTGATCGGCGCGGCGCGGTCCGCACTGAGACCGGCGCCCAAAGGGCGCCACCTCCCCCAAGGGCTGTGCCTTCGCAAGAAGGCATGGCCCTTTTTCCATGTGGAGCGCCCTTGCCTGCCCGCCAGCGCTTCCATTTTCTTTTCACTGCCCCCCACAACCTTTGGCAAAGCAGCCCGCACTCACGACGGCAGAAAAATGACTGCGATCTTCCAACGGAGCAATCTTGAAAATATCCAGAATCTTGTGGGGTGCGGTGCCGGCGACGGCGTTGGTGCTGGTCGGCTGCGGCGGGAGCGACGCCCCGCCGACGGTCACCTCCTTCACGGCCAAGGCCGTGGTGTCCGACGGCAGCATTGCAGGAACGCAGACCGATGCCAACCTGAAGAACGGCTGGGGCATCGCCTTCAACCCGAACGGCTTCGTCTGGGTGACCGCCACGGCCACGCAGAAGTCCACGCTCTATGACGGCAACGGCGTGCCGCAGACCCTGGTGGTGACCGTGCCCCCGGCCGGCAGCGCTCCGGCCAACCCCACCGGCATCATCTTCAGCGGCACCAGCAGCTTCCCGGTCACCAAGAACGGCGTGACCGGCCCCAGCCGCTTCGTGTTTTCCAGCGAGGACGGCAGCCTCTCCGGCTGGAGCCCGGCAGCCGATCTGGCCAATGCCATCGTGACCTACCGGGACGGCGGCGGCGCGGTCTACAAGGGCCTGGCCGTGGCCACCCGCAGCGGCGCGGACTTCCTGTATGCCACCGACTTCCGCAACAACAAGATCGACGTGTTCGACACCAGCTTCCAGAAGGTGCAGCTGGCGGGCAGCTTCGCCGACCCGCAGCTGCCGGCCAACTATGCGCCCTATGGCATCCAGACCATCGGCACGCGCATCTACGTGACCTATGCGCAGCAGGACGCCAACCGGCGCAACGCCGTGGCCGGCGCCGGCCTGGGCGCGCTGAACGCCTTCAACACCGACGGCACGCTGGCGCAGCGCATCGTCACGCCCGGCGCCACGCTCAACGCACCCTGGGGCATCGCCCAGGCGCCTGGCAACTTCGCCGGGGCCAGCAGCCGCCTGATCATCGCCAATGAAGGCGACGGCACGCTGCAGGCGTTCGACCCCGCAACGGGCGAATGGAACGGCGCCCTGGCGCAAAAGGACGGAACGACCCTGCAGCTGGACGGCGTGCGTGGCATCGCGTTCGGCAACGGCCTGAACCAGCAGCCGCTGAACACGCTGTTCTATGTGGCGGGGCCGAACAAGGGCGTGAACGGCGCCTACGGCCGCGTGGACGTGCAGCCCTGATCCACGCCTTCCTGCCGCATCGCCACGGCGCTGCGGCAGGACCGGCCCGCTGCGCAGGGCCGGTCAGCCGAACAGCGCCCGCTCCAGGCGCCGGTATTTTTCATCGCCCACCAGTTCGCGGATCTTCGGCGCCAGTGCGGCGAGGTCGTCGAAACTGCGTGCGCCCTCGACCGCCAAGTTCAGCCGAAAGCCGCGCAGCCCCAGGCTGGACGTGATTTCCGTGGCGATCGGATAGGCCGCTTGGTAGCGCTCCATGGGCGAGGATGACTCGCCCGTTGCCGGGGCCGCGCCCGGCGCGCCCGCCGGGGCCGGCATGCCCTCGGGCGACGCGTTCTGCAGGTTGGGCGCACTGCCGTCCGGCAACGACAGCAGGCCCTGCCCGACCATCGCCAGCACGTCGTCCATGCCGATGCCCATGGTCGCGGTGGCCGCCAGCACCTGTGCCAGCGTGCGCTTGCCATCGAACAGGATGAAGGCCGAACGCTGCCGCGAGGTCAGCGCGCCGTGGCGGTCCTTGAGGGCCAGATGGCCTGCAGATGTCTTGACGAGTAGCACGGTTCCCCCTGATCGTTTTCGGCGGCGTCGGGGGCACGGGCCCGTCCGATGGTTGGGCGCAGCGTCGCACGCGGTCGGGGCTTTGTGAATCCGGGTTTATCCATAACCACCATCCCCGCCCGCATCGCCGCGAGCCCCAGCGTGCGCCGTGGCGCGCGCACCCGCCGTTCACATCCCCGGCAGGCGCGAATGGACCGACGGGCCCGCCCCCGGCGCCCCGCGTGAGCAGGCTCACCAGCCACGCGGTCGCAAGGCCCACCGGCACGCCGAACACGCCGGCCGAGATCGGCTGGATGCCGAACCACAGGCCGTCCGCCAGCAGCACGGCAGGCACCACGGCGC
>NZ_BAAJYS010000437.1:0-2610 GCF_057543315.1 Acidovorax sp. KPB24-07 | reverse complement strand
AGGAAATAGGTGGGCAGGGGGGAGGAGGGCGGGTGCATGGCGGTGGTCCGTGGGGGTGGGTGGTGCGGTCGAGGGCGAAAGGCGCCAGCGAGGGCGTCAGGCGCCGCGCGGGCGGATCGGCGCGCGCCGGGCGCGGCCCCACAGCACGAAGGTGCACAGCGCCAGCAGCACGAGGTTGAGCGGCACCACCATCGCCTCGCCCCGGCTCAGGTGAAAGGCGATGGCGAGTCCCTGCAGCACCACGCAGCACAGGGCCGCGAGCACGGTGAGCCGGGGCAGGATGCGCGTCAGCGCGGGCAGCAGGATGCTCAGGCCGCCCGCGATGTCGATCAGCCCGATGGCCCGCACGAAGGCGACGGGGTACTGCCCCGTCCACTGCATCATCGCGCTCAGTTCGGGAATGGGCGTGGTCAGCTTCACGACGCCCGAGGCGCAGAACACCGCGGCGACCAGCACCTGGGCGATCCAGAGGCCGATGCGCAGCGGCTTGCCCGCAGGGGGGGTGGAGGCTATGTATGAGGAGGAAAAAGGATTGGCAGCCATGTCGGGTCTCCAAAAAGTGCCGGGGTGCGGCCGGGGTGAGGGAAAAGGGGTTGGGTGAAATTTATGCTTTCCCCATCAGGAAATCGATGGCGTTAAAGTCATCGAATCATTTCCTTATTTGGCAATCATGATCCCTCCCCACCTGGAGCTGACCGGCCTGCGCGTATTCCAGGCCATCGTCGAGGCCGGCAGCTTCAGCGCGGCGGCCGACCGCCTCGACATGGCGCCGCCCATGGTCAGCAAGCACATCGCGCGGCTGGAGCGCACCCTGGGCGCGCGCCTGCTGCACCGCACCAGCCGCAGCATGAGCCTGACGGAGGCCGGCACCGCGTTCTACGAGCAGGGCCGCCACGCGCTGGAACTGCTCGACGCCGCAGCGGCTTCCGTCGGCCAGGGCCAGAGCCGGCCACGCGGCGAGCTGCGCATCAGCGCGCCCGTGTGGTGCGCCACCCCGCGGTTCGCCGGCCTGCTGGCCGAATACCGGCGGGCTTTTCCCGAAGTGCGGCTGGACCTGCACCTAGACAACCGCATGGTGGACATCGTCTTGGAAGGCTTCGACGTCGCGCTGCGCATGACCGCCGAGCCCGCGCCCCAACTCATCGCGCGGCCCCTGTGCCCCGTCGCCTTCCACCTCGTCGCGGCGCCCGCTGCGATGCCGGTGCCCGTGGAGGGCGCTGCATCGCAGCCGGTGCCAATGGTCGTGCCCAACTACCTGCCACTGGAGCGCCTCAAGCTCGGCCTGAACGAAGGCACCCGCTGGCGCATGGACGCGGTCATGAAGTCGAGCGACACCACGCTGAGCTACCACGCCGTCGTGGCCGGCATGGGCGCGGCCTTTCTGCCCGGATGGCTGGTGGAGCAGGACCTGGCCAGCGGCCGGCTGGTGAAGCTGCCGGGCGATTCGGGCGGTGCGGGCTTTGAGGGCACCTTGTATGCCGTCTATGCCAGCCGGCGGCAGATGCCGCTCAAGCTGCGCAGCTTCATTGATTTTCTGGCGGAGCGGCTGGGTGACTGACCCGCCGATTGATCAGAAGCAAAGAAGAGCTTGGCGTCGAGGCGGATTAGATAACGTACAAGCTACTACGTACCGTCTGGGCTAGGAAATATCGTTTGAGAGGCTGACACAAGGTTTTACACCAAATAAAAGTGTCAGCGTGATTAATCAAGGGCGGCTTAATTGGATTGTTAGATGCTATTTTCTGACAATATGAAGGATTAAATCCGGCTGGGTTTCTCTGTCAGGGCCCCATATGGTGACGTGCTCAGTTCCAATGGACGAATCTGCAATCAACAGCCTTCGCGCAATCAAGACAAGTTGAAACGGCGATTTCGCATCTGGTTGGTTTTGCAGCCGTTTTGATAGCTCTATAGCCAACTCCGGTGGGAGCCAAAGTGAAGCTTGGAGGGAGAGCTTGTTGAGCTTTGTCCTCTGCTCTCTCGTAACCGTTTCACCGAAAGGAGTGGCAAGCAACTCACCGAGCAGTTCTGCAACTAACTCAACCTTTTGCTGCTGGTTTAACTGGCGCTGAAATAGCTCAAATTGCTTTTTGTATTCATGTTCTATTGACGCCTTTACGCGCGCCTCGAACCATGTTTTAGCGAGAGCGGCGACCAGTCCTGTTGTCGCACCGGAGGCGAGGATTGCTGTGATGATTACTTCAAGCATACTGACTCCGTGACATTTAGCGCAGTGTGAAGTGCAGCAGCTTACAGTCCATATCTGAAGCTTGCGACCCCCGGGTGCTCTGCGGCAGACTTCACAATTAATCCTGCAGCAGTTGCCCCGCCAGCGCCGCCGCCGCCGTGCGGGTCTCCACCCCCAGCTTTTCGAAGATGTGCTCCAGGTGCTTGTTCACCGTGCGTGGGCTCATGCCGAGAATGTCGGCGATATCGCGGTTGGTCTTGCCCTTGGCGATCCAGGACAGCACTTCGGTTTCGCGAGGCGTGAGCGCCACGGGTGGCAGGCGTGCGGCGGGGGCTGCATCGGCGGCGCCCAGGCTGAGCAGCAGCATCGATTCGCCCAGGCCGCTCGCGCCCAGGGGGCGGGCGAGCAGCCGCTGGCCGTCG
>NZ_BAAJYS010000436.1:0-2632 GCF_057543315.1 Acidovorax sp. KPB24-07 | reverse complement strand
CTTGCGCGCCTCGCTCTGCTCGCGGATGCCGCGGGCCTGCGCGCGCCGCACGGCCAGCGGCTGGGACAGGAACCGCTGCTGCCACTCCGTGCTGCGGGCCTGGGCGCGAAAGCGCTGGTAGTCCACGTCGTCCAGGCAGAGCAGGTCGCCGTGGCTGAGCACGGTGCGTTCGCCGCCGAACTGCAGCACCGTCGGGTCGTGCAGCCCCGTCAGGCCGCAGTGGGCCAGAAAGCGCGGCCCGACCAGGAAGTCGCGGTTGCCGTGCATGAAGAACACCGGCCGCTGGCGGGCCGCCTCGCGCAGCAGGGCGCCGCATTCGGCCTCGAAGGCCCCCTCGGCATCGTCGATGCAGTCGTCGCCCACCCACACTTCGAACAGGTCGCCCAGGATGAACACCGCGCTGGCGTCGGTGGTCCGCAGATAGCGTCGCCAGGCCTCGAACGTGGCGGGCTCGCTGGCCTGCAGGTGCAGGTCGGAAATGAATTCGACCGTGCGCCAGTCCGAAGGAGCGGCAAGCTCCTCGAACCGGGGCACGGTCGTGGTCACGGGGCGGGCGGGGATGGGTGCGCCGCGGTCGCCGCGATTACAGGGCGACGGCCTTCTCGATGATCACGTCGTCCTTGGGCACGTCGTCATGGAAGCCCTTGCGGCCGGTCTTCACGCCCTTGATGGCATCGACCACTTCGGTGCCCTTGACCACCTTGCCGAACACGGCATAGCCCCAGCCCTGGGCGGACGGCGCGGTGTGGTTCAGGAAGCCGTTGTCGGCCACGTTGATGAAGAACTGGGCGGTGGCCGAGTGCGGATCGCTCGTGCGGGCCATGGCCACGGTGTAGTTGGCGTTCTTCAGGCCGTTGTTGGCCTCGTTCTCGATCGGGGCTTCGGTACCCTTTTGGTTCATGCCGGGCTCGAACCCGCCGCCCTGCACCATGAAGCCGGGGATCACGCGGTGGAAGATCGTGTTGTCGTAGTGGCCCTTCTTCACGTAGGCCAGGAAGTTCTCGGTGGACTTCGGCGCCTTTTCGGCATCGAGTTCGAGGGTGATGACGCCGTGGCCGGCGATGTGCAGTTCGACTTTGGGGTTGCTCATGGGATTCCTTGGAAAGCGTTGGGGGCCGGAAGGGCCGTGGTGTGTACAGGGGCCGGTGGGCTTTACTTGACCACGGTGGCGGAGGTGATGACGACGGGCGTCGTGGGCACGTTCTGGTGCATGCCCTTGTTGCCCGTGGACACGGCCTTGATCTTGTCCACCACGTCGGTGCCCGAAACCACCTTGCCGAACACGGCGTAGCCGTTGCCTTCACCGGTGGCGTTGAGCATGGCGTTGTCCTTCACGTTGATGAAGAACTGCGAGGTGGCCGAGTCCGGATTGCCGGTGCGGGCCATGGCGATGGTGTAGTTGTCGTTCTTGAGGCCGTTGTTGGCCTCCAGCGGGATCGGTGCCTTGGTGGGCTTTTGCTGCATGTCTGGCGTGAAGCCGCCGCCCTGGATCATGAAGCCGTTGATCACGCGGTGAAAGACGGTGCCGTCGTAGTGCTTGTCCTTCACATAGGACAGGAAGTTGTCCACCGTCTTCGGGGCCTTGGCGGGGTCGAGCTGGACCACGATGTCGCCCAGCGACGTGGCGAGCTTCACCTTGGGGACCGCCGCGTCCTGCGCCTGGGCGGGTGCTACGGAAACGATAGCTGCCAGCGCCATGCTGGCCAGCGCCAGGGTCGAATTTCTTCTGGAAATCATCCAATCACTCCTTCGAAAAATATCTGCCATTGGTTGCCCTTGCGGGTCCAGTACTGGCGCTTGACGGGGCCGGTGCGGGCCCCTTCGATGACCTCGCCGAACGTTACCACCATGGTGTCGGAGGCATCCGTCCAGCGCAGCAGGGTCTTGTCCTTGAGCTGGATCGGCCGCCCGCGCAGCGCGCGCGTTTCCGCGCCCAGCTGCTTGGAAAACTCCTGCAGCGGCATCTTGCCGTAGCTCTGGAACGTGGGGGCGTAAAACCCCATCAGGCGCTGCAGGTCGCCCTGCGACTTGGCGGTGCGCCAGGCATCCAGCACCGCATCGAACGCCTTGCGGTCGGCCTGCACGCTGTGGGGCGGCACCCATTGCAGCTGCCGTGCGATCACCACCGGCGTGGAGCGTGGCTCCACCGTGCGCAGGATGCGCTCCAGGTCCGGGTTGGCCAGGGCCAGGCACCCGTCGGTGGCCAGCGGCGCGCGCGAGAACTGGTCAGGCGGCGTGCCGTGCAGCCAGATGCCGCTGCCCGTCTTGCCGCGGCTCTGGTCCAGCGGATTGGGGTAGTTGATGGGCAGGGCGCCGGCGCCGTAGAAGTCCTTGAGCGTGGCCGGGTCCAGGCGGCTCGTGATGAAGTACACGCCCAGCGGCGTGCGCTGGTCGCCCTCGATGAGTTTTTCGATGCCGAGCTTGCCCACCGAGGCGTAGTAGTCGGCCACGAGTTCCAGCCCGTTGGGCGTGTTCTCGAACAGGTAGAGCCGCGAGCGCGACGCATCGACCGCGATCGCGTGCCGCGAACGCAGCGACAGCTCGATGAACTGGGCGGGAATGGTGCGCGCCTGGGGGCGCACCCGCAGGGCGTCCGTGCGCTGGCGCGACTCCGCGCGCAGCTCGGCCAGCA
>NZ_BAAJYS010000435.1:0-2634 GCF_057543315.1 Acidovorax sp. KPB24-07 | reverse complement strand
CTAGGGCATTTTGCTATCAAATTGGTAGTGATTTCGCTCTCGAAGGTGAGCGGCGCGACAGCCCTGCGTTTCCGCGGCCGCGGCAACTGCGTCAAAATCACGCCCATGAACGCGCTCCACATCGCCGAATACACCCATGGCCTCGGCATCCAGGCAAAAGCGGCTTCCGCGCAGATGGCGCGGGCGCCCTCGGCGGTCAAGAGCCGGGCCCTGCTCGCCCTGGCCCGCCTGCTGCGCGAGCAGACCGCCCCGCTGCAGGAAAGCAACGCCCGCGACCTGGAGCGGGCCCGCGCCGCCGGCCTGGCCGAGCCCATGGTCGATCGCCTGAAGCTCACCCCCAAGGTGCTGGAAACCTGCGCGCTCGGCTGCGAGCAGCTCGCCGCCATGGGCGACGTGATCGGCGAGATCACCGGCATGCGCCAGCAGCCCAGCGGCATCCGCGTCGGCCAGATGCGCGTGCCCATCGGCGTGTTCGGCATGATCTACGAGAGCCGCCCCAACGTGACCATCGAGGCCGCCAGCCTCAGCATCAAGAGCGGCAACGCCTGCATCCTGCGCGGCGGCTCCGAGGCCATCGACTCCAACAAGGCCCTGGCGGCCCTGGTGCAGCAGGCCCTGGCCGAGGCCGGCCTGCCCGAGGACGCGGTGCAGCTGGTGCAGACCACCGACCGCGAGGCCGTGGGCCACCTGATCGCCATGCCCGAGTACGTGGACGTCATCATCCCGCGCGGCGGCAAGGGCCTGATCGAGCGCATCAGCCGCGACGCCAAGGTGCCGGTCATCAAGCACCTGGACGGCAACTGCCACACCTATGTGGACGATCCCTGCGACATCGCCATGGCGGTGAAGGTGGCCGACAACGCCAAGACGAACAAGTACAGCCCGTGCAACGCCAGCGAGAGCCTGCTGGTGGCGCGCGGCGCGGCGGCTGCCTTTTTGCCGCAGATCGGCGCGGTCTATGCCGCCAAGGGCGTGGAGATGCGCGGCTGCCCCGAATCGCTCGCCCTGCTGGCCGGCGTGCCGGGCGCGAAGCTGGTGCCTGCCACCGAGCAGGACTGGAGCGAGGAATACCTCGCCCCGATCATCAGCGTGAAGGTGGTGGACGGCCTGGACGAGGCCATCGCCCACATCAACCGCTACTCCAGCCACCACACCGACGCCATCCTCACCACCCACCACGGCCACGCCCAGCGCTTCCTGCGCGAGGTGGATTCGGCCAGCGTGATGGTCAACGCCAGCACCCGGTTCGCCGACGGCTTCGAGTACGGGCTGGGCGCCGAGATCGGCATCAGCACCGACAAGTTCCATGCCCGCGGCCCGGTGGGCATCGAGGGCCTGACCTCGCTCAAGTACGTGGTGCTGGGCGAAGGCGAAGTGCGCGGCTGACGGTCCCTATCGAGCCTGCGGTCCGGTCCAGCCCAAAACACTGACATGAAAATCATCATCCTCGGCGCGGGCCGCGTCGGCTGCAGCGTGGCCGACAGCCTCGTGTCCGAGCAGAACGACATCACCGTCATCGACACGGACGCCCAGCGCCTGCGCGATCTGGAATCGCGCTTCGACCTGCGCGGCGTGGTGGGCAACGGCATCGACCCCGAGGTGCTGGCCGAGGCCGGCGCGCGCGACACCGACCTGCTCATCGCCTGCGCCGCGCAGGACGAGACCAACCTCGTGTGCTGCAAGGTCGCGCAGCTGCTCTTCAACGTGCCCACGCGCATCGCGCGGGTGCGCTCCTCCGGCTTCGAGCACGACCGCGAGCAGGCCGCGCTGCTGCTGGGCAAGGACGGCTTCGCGGTGGACCGCATCATCTGCCCCGAGGAATCGCTGACGCGCTACATCGGCAAGCTGGTGGAGTACCCCGAGGCGCTGCAGGTGCGCGAATTCGCCGGCGGGCGGGCCTGCCTGGTGTCGGTGCGCGTGCGGGCCGGCGCGACCGTGGCGGGCGTGCGCATCGCCGACATGCGGGCCGGCATCCCGGACGTGGCCATGCGCATGGTGGCCATCTACCGCCGCTTTCCCGAAGAGCCCGACCGCTTCATCGCCTGCGACGGCGACACGCGCATCGCGGCGGGCGACGAGGTCTTCGTGCTGTCCGCGCGCGAGCACATTCCCCAGGTGCTGGCCGCCATGCACCAGCGCGACGGCCAGCCCGCGCGGGCGGTGCGCCGCATCATGATCGCCGGCGGCGGCCGCGTGGGCCTGCGCCTGGCGCGGCAGCTGGCGCAGCAGGGGCGCTTTCACATCAAGGTGATCGAGGGCGATCCGGACCGCTGCGTCGAGCTGGCCTCCACGCTGCCCTCCGAGGTGCTGGTGCTGCAGGGCGATGCCACGGACGAAGACCTGCTGGGCGACGAGAACGTCGAGGAGGTGGACCTGTTCCTCGCGCTCACCGACGACGACGAGGACAACATCATGGCCTGCCTGCTGGCCAAGCGCATGGGCGCGAGCCGCGTGCTGGCGCTGATCAACCGGCGCTCGTACGCCGACCTGATGCACGGCACGCAGATCGACATCGCGCTGTCGCCCGCGCAGGCCATGCTGGGCGAGCTGCTGGCCTACGTGCGCCGCGGCGACGTGCAGGCCGTGCACAGCCTGCGCCGGGGCGTGGCCGAGGCGCTGGAGATCGTGGCGCGC
>NZ_BAAJYS010000434.1:0-2656 GCF_057543315.1 Acidovorax sp. KPB24-07 | reverse complement strand
CCATGCTGCAGCCCGTGCCGGTGAGCGAAGTGCGCGTGCGCGACAGCCTGAACCGGCTCACCCGCTACCACTTCGAAGGCGCGGGCGGAGACAAGCGCCTGGTGCGGCTCGTGCTGCCCGATGGCGCCGAGCAGCGCGACCGCTACGACAGCGCGGGCCGGCGCGTGGCGCACACCGATCCGCTGGGGCGCACCACCTGGTGGCGCTACGACGGCGCCGGGCGGCTGCTGGGCACGCAGCACCCCGACGGGCGCAGCACCCGCTATCGCTGGGGCGAGGCAGGCTCGGCGCAGGACGGCCTGCTGCTGCAGAGCGTGGGCCTGGGGGCGCTGCCAACCCACATGGACTACGACGCCTGGGGCCGGCTGCGGCAGGTGACCGTGGGCGATCCCCAGGGCCTGGATGCCCCGGCCCTGGCCACCCGCTTCGAATACGCCCCCCTCACGGCCGAGGGCGCCATCGACCTCGCCACGCAGCCCTGGTGCGACCAGCCCGTGGCCGTCATCGACGCGCAGGGCGGGCGCAAGGAACTGGCCTACAACGGCTGCGGGCAACTCACGCGCCACACCGACTGCTCGGGCCGGGTGCATGCCTGGCACTACGGCGCCTTTGGCGAAGTGCGCGAGAGCATCGATGCCCTGAACCAGCGCACGCGCTACCAGTACGACGGCGCGGGCCGGCCCACCCGCGTCATGGCGCCCGACGGCTCGCAGGTGCAATACCGCTGGGGCCCGAACGGCCAATTGCAGGCGGCCACGCACAGTGCGCAGCCCGTGGGGGAGGGGGATGCCGAGGGCCACAGCGCCTTGCCCAGCACCTCCGTCACCTACGGGCACGACCTGTGGGGCCGCGTCGTCGCGCAAACCCAGGCCGGCCAGGGATTCGCGCTGCGCTACGACGTGGCGGGCCGTCTGGTGGAGCTCATCAACGAGAACCAGGCCGTCACCCGCTTCGTGCACGACGTGCAGGACCGGCTGGTGCAAGAGGTGGGATTCGACGGGCGCGTGCAGGTCTATGGCTACGACGCGGCCGGCCAGCTTGTGCACAAGAGCGACGGGCACGGGCAGGGCCACCACCCGGGCGTGCAGGGAATGGCCGGGCAAGGAATGGCCGGGCAGGGGACGGCCGCCCAAGGGCTGGGTGCCACCGTGAGGAGCCGCAACCACCACGATGCGGGCGGGCGCATCGTGGCCCGCGTCCTGGTCCGCTCCCCGGGCCTGCCAAGCGCGCAGGGCAACGACACCAGCGCCCATGACCGCGGCGAGAGCCTGCAGATCCAGGCCTACGAGTACGACGACCGCGGCGCCCTCGCCGTGGCCCGCACGTGGAGCGCGCACCTGCCCTGGGCGGCAGAACAAGGCCGCGCCCACCCCCAGACCCACGTCCAGACCCACGTCCAAACCCTGGGCGAGCAATGGCTGGACGCGCCCGCCCCGCTGCTGCAAGCCCTGCTGGCCCTGGGCGCAACCTCTGCCGCAGAGCCCGATCCGGCCCTGGCCGAAGCCGCGCAGCGCCTGCAGGCCGAGCGCCTCATCGCCGACACCCGCGTGGCCCTGGAGCGCGATGCCTTCGGGCGGTCCACGGGCGAGGCGCAGACCCTGTACCGGCAGGCGCATGCCGCGCCCCTGCTGGGCGGCGAACCAGAGCCCGAGTTCGAACACCGCATCGCGCACCGCCTGGGGGCGCTGGGGCAGCGGCTGGGCAGCCAGCTGCAGGGCCTGGGCGCGCTGGACTGGCTGGCCTACGGCTCGGGCCACGTGCACGGGCTGCTGCTGGACAAGACCCCGGTGCTGGCCATCGAACGCGATGCGCTGCACCGGGAGGTCGCGCGCACCCTGCAACTGGACAGCGCCACGGATCTGACCCATGCCGCAGTCACCCAGACCCGGCGCCTGGACCCCATGGGCCGGCTGCTGCAGCAGGACTGGCAAGGCCTGCCCTCGGCAGGATTGGCGCAGGCACCGGGCCCGCTCGCCGCCCTGTCCGTGCGCCGCTACACCTACGACGCGCTGGGCCAACTGGTGGGCGTGCAGACCCCGTTGGATGCCACGCGCTACCACTACGACGTGCACCAGCGCCTGATCGGCGTGGCGCATGCGGCCGCCGACGCCGTGCAGCAGCGGCGCTGGCGGCTCGATCCGGCGGGCAACCGGCTGCCGGACCCCTCGGGCCAGGACGCGGCCCCGGGTGCGGACCGCCAGGACTGGGCGAGCCAGGTGCAGCAGAACCTGCACGACCCGGGCTTCGATCTGCTGCAGCCGCAGGGCGTGCGCCAGGCCGCGCGGGCGGGCCGGTGCAGCAGTGGCCGGGCAACCGCATCGGCTGGAGCAACGGCGGGGCGGGAGCCGGTGCGGTTGCCGGTGCGCAGGGGGGCACCCTGCAGTACCGCTACGACGCCTTCGGCAACCGGGTGCAGGCGCAGCACGCCGATGGGCGCACGCTGCGGCTGGAGTACGACGCGCTGCACCAGTTGGCGGCGGTGTCCGAGCAGGCGCCGGGCGAGCCGGGCTGGACACCGGTGGCGCGCTACCGCTACGACGCGTTCGGGCGGCGTCTGGGCAAGACCGTGGTCCGCGAAGGACATCAGGAGAGCACCCACTACGGCTGGGACGGCGACCGGCTGGTGCACACGCAAGATGGGCAAGGCATCCGGCAC
>NZ_BAAJYS010000433.1:0-2657 GCF_057543315.1 Acidovorax sp. KPB24-07 | reverse complement strand
TCCCGGTGGCCGCTGATCGACGTGTCGAACGTGCTCACCATCAACCCCGACGTCATCGACGCGAAGACGCTCCAGGAGTTCGTCGCGCTGGTGAAGGCCACCCGGCCAATACAACTACGCCTCCACCGGCAACGGCGCCGGGCACGCACATGGCGTTCGCCAATTCGAATGCGCGCCTGGGGCCTGGACATGGTGCACGTGCCCTACAAGGGCGGCCCCGAAGCCATCACGTCGGTGGTGCGCGGCGAGACCTGCTGCATCATGAACCAGGTGCAGACCGTGTTGCCGCACTACAAGGCCGGCAAGGTGCGCCTGCTGGGCGTGACCACCGCCAAGCCCGTGGCCGCCGTCAAGGAGGTGCCCACCATCGCCTCCAGCGGCCTGCCGGGCACGCAGGGCTTCGACAGCTCGATCTGGTTCGGCCTCTTCGCGCCCAAGGGAACGGACGACGCCGTGGTGCAGAAACTCAACACCGCCCTGCGCCAGGTGCTGGAGCAGCCCGAGGTGCGCGAGCGCTTCGAATCGCAGGGCAACGCCGTGCGCATCGAGACGCCCGCGCAGTTCCGCCAGACCGTCCACACCGACCGCGCCAAGTGGGCCCAGTGGTGAAGGACGCCCGGATCCGCATCGACTAACCGCACGGCCCGCCCCCTTCGCCGCGCACGGGGTTTGCGCCGCGCGGCTTCGCTGCTACGATGCACCCTGCAGGAGAGCGAACGGCCCCCGGGCCGCTCCACCGAAGGCGCAAACTCCCATACACGCTCAGGTCCCGTACTGCACCACCATCAAAGCCGTCTGGAGAGCCGCCATGCATGCCATGGCGCACCGAAGGAGCAAGCCCCTCGCCGTGTTGGCGCAGGGTGAATCTCTCAGGTACCAAGGACAGGGGGAGCGGCAGCACGGCAGATCGCCGTCGGCTGCATGCTATCAATTCAATAGCACCACGCCGGCGATCTGCTTGCGCAAACCTTCCAAAAGGCTTGTGAATCATGCGCGTGATCGTTCTCGGTGCCGGCCTGCTCGGCACCACCTCCGCCTATTTCCTGCAGCAACTCGGCCACGAAGTGACCGTCATCGACCGCCAGGGCGTTCCCGGTGCGGAAACCAGCTTCGCCAACGGCGGGCAGATCTCGGTGAGCCATGCCGAGCCCTGGGCTAACCCCGCTGCGCCGTTCAAGGTGCTGAAATGGCTGGGCCGCGAAGACGCCCCCCTGCTCTTTCGCCTGCGCGCCGACATGCGCCAGTGGCTGTGGGGCCTGCAGTTCCTGCGCGAATGCACGCCGGCCCGCACGCGGCACAACATCGAGCAGATCGTGCGCCTGGGCACCTACAGCCGCGACACGCTGCAGCAGCTGCGCCGCGATACGGGCATCCAGTACGACCAGCGCACGCAGGGCATCCTGCACTTCTACACGAGCGCCCGGGAGTTCGATGCCGCGCTCGCTCCCGCCGAGCAGATGCGCGCCCTGGGCTGCGAGCGCCGCGTGGTCAGCGCCGACGAGGCCGTGCGGCTGGAGCCCGCGCTCGCCCACATCCGCCCGCAACTGGCCGGCGCCACCTACACGGCCGAGGACGAATCGGGCGACGCCAACACCTTCACGCGCGAGCTGGCCCGGCTGGCGCAGGCGGCGGGCGTGCAGTTCCGTACCGGCTGCCACATCACGGCGCTGCGCACGGCAGGCGGCGCCATCGACCATGCCGAGATCACCAACGCGGAAGGCCGCTTCGAACGCGTGCGGGGCGATGCCTACGTGCTG
Source organism: Acidovorax sp. KPB24-07 (assembly GCF_057543315.1). Taxonomy (NCBI): domain Bacteria; kingdom Pseudomonadati; phylum Pseudomonadota; class Betaproteobacteria; order Burkholderiales; family Comamonadaceae; genus Acidovorax; species Acidovorax sp. KPB24-07. The sequence goes on along the minus strand of NZ_BAAJYS010000433.1, from coordinate 900 downwards.
GCCATGGGCTCGTTCAGCCCGCTGCTGGCCGAGCCGCTGGGCATGCGCCTGCCCATCTACCCGGCCAAGGGCTATTCGGTCACGACGCCCGTGCGCGATGCCTCGGCGGCCTACGAGGTGAGCCTGACGGACGATGAATTCAAGCTCGTCTTCTCGCGCTACACCAGCGAGCGCGGCGACCGCCTGCGCATCGCCGGCACGGCAGAACTCAACGGCTACCAGCGCGACTTGAACCCCGTGCGCTGCGAAGCCATCGTGCGCCGCGTGGAAGAACTCTTTCCTGGCGCGGGCGACACGCGCCAGGCCCAGTTCTGGACCGGGCTGCGCCCCGCCACGCCCAGCAACGTGCCGCTGATCGGCAAGACGAAGATCGGCAACCTGTTCCTCAACACAGGGCACGGCACGCTGGGCTGGACGCACGCCTGCGGCTCGGGCCGCTCCATCGCCCGCATCGTGAGCGGGCTGGCGCCGGAAGTGGACTTCGCCTTCACCGGCATGCCGCGCACGGCCGCGCCCGCGCTCCTGCCGGTGACCTGAAGTCAACTGCTATTATTTTTATAGCTGTCACCGCATGATTTTCTAGGGCGTGAGGCCAAAAAGGCTCAACACCCCGTTGGGCCACCCCGGGAAGGGGCGCACGGCCTGCGGGCATGCCGGCGCGGGGCCTCCCGCGGTCGCTGGGCTCAGACCGGCGCGTGCTCGCTGGTGAACACCGTGAGCACGCCGGTGTAGCCGTACAGCCGGTGGTGGGCGATCTCGCCGCCGGCGAAGAACCCCACCAGCGGTACGTCGCCCAGCGCGTGGCGCACGATCTGCAGCTCCGCGCTCGGCCCCCCGAAATGCGGGCCGCCGCGCCCGGAGCAACTCACGTAGATCGCGCCCACGATGTGCCGCTGCACC
>NZ_BAAJYS010000432.1:0-2677 GCF_057543315.1 Acidovorax sp. KPB24-07 | reverse complement strand
GCGCCCACGGCGCGCGCCACCAGGGGCACGCCCGCCAGGTTGGTGAGCGCGTCCACCGCCTGCCAGGCCGCCTTGTAGCTCACGCCCACGGCCCGCGCAGCCTGCGAGATCGATCCGCCCACGCCGATCTGGCGCAGGATGTCGATGCGCCGGTCCGCCATGCCCTGGCCCAGCGCATCGGAGAGGGAAAGCCGCTTTGTCATGGGCGCATCATGCCGCGCTGTCCAGGGCTGCCCGGGAAACCCGTCGCTATACTCGACCGCTATTCATCCAAGGAATAGCGCCATGCGATTTGCCTCCGCCCCCTCCCGACTTCTGGCCGCTGCCGGCATGGTCCTGGCGGGCCTGGCTTCGGCCCATGCCGGAGAGGTGCCCGTCGCCGTCGCGGCCAATTTCACGGCGCCGATGCAGAAGATCGCCGCGGCGTTCGAGCAGGCCACCGGCCACAAGGCCGTGCTGTCGTTCGGGGCCACCGGCAAGTTCTATGCGCAGATCAAGAACGGCGCACCGTTCCAGGTGCTGCTGTCCGCCGACGACACCACGCCCGCCCGGCTGGAGCAGGAGGGCCAGGCCGTGCAGGGATCGCGCTTCACCTATGCCGTGGGACGGCTGGTGCTGTGGAGCCCGCGCGAAGGCTACGTGGACGACCAGGGCCAGGTGCTCAAGGCGGGCGATTTCACCTATCTGGCCGTCGCCAACCCCAAGCTCGCGCCCTATGGCCTGGCAGCCGTGCAGACGCTGGAAAAGCTCGGCCTGGGCGAGCGCCTGCAGCCGCGCTTCGTGACGGGCGAGAACATCGCGCAGACCTACCAGTTCGTGGCCACGGGCAATGCGCAGCTGGGCTTCGTGGCGCTGTCGCAGGTCATGGAAGGCGGCAAGATCGCCAAGGGCTCGGCCTGGCAGGTGCCGGAGGCGCTGCACGACCCCATCCGGCAGGATGCCGTCCTGCTCGCCACGGGCAAGGACCAGCCCGCCGCCATTGCCCTGATGAAATTCCTGCGCAGCGACGCGGCGCGCGAGGTGATCCGGGCCTACGGCTACGGGCTCTGAGCCCCTGCCCGCACCCGCCAAAGCCGCCGGACCGACACGCTGCCGATGCCTTTTTCTGCGCAGGACCTGGCCGCCATCGGCCTCACGCTGCGGCTGGCCGCGCTCACCACGCTCACGCTGCTGGTGCTGTGCACGCCACTGGCCTGGTGGCTGGCGCACACGCCGTCGCGCTGGCGCGGCCCGGTCTCGGCGGTGGTGGCGCTACCGCTGGTGCTGCCCCCCACGGTGATCGGTTTCTACCTGCTGCTCACCCTGGGCCCCAACGGCCCGGTGGGCCGCGCGATGCAGTCGATGGGCCTGGCCACCCTGCCCTTCACCTTCGCCGGTCTGCTGGTGGGATCGGTCGTGTACTCGCTGCCGTTCGCGGTGCAGCCGCTGCAGCGCGCATTCGAGGCGGTGGGTGCGCGGCCGATGGAGGCCGCCGCCACGCTGGGCGCGGGCCCGTGGGACCGCTTCTTCACCGTGGGGATGCCGCTCGCGCGGTCGGGCTTTCTCACGGCGGGGGTGCTGAGCTTTGCGCACACGGTGGGAGAGTTCGGCGTGGTGCTCATGCTCGGCGGCAACATTCCCGGCGTGACGCGCGTGGTGTCGGTGCAGATCTACGACCACGTGGAGGCCATGGAATACCTGCAGGCCCACTGGCTGGCGGGGAGCATGGTGGTGTTCTCGTTCGGGGTGCTGCTGTTGCTGCACTGGCTGCAGCCCGCACGGCCCGGCAGGGGCGCGGCATGACGGCCGGTGCGGGACGGTTGCCCTGCACGGGCGAAGGCACCATCGAGGCCCGCCTGCGGCTGCAGCGCCCGGGCGGCTTCGTGCTGGACCTGGACCTGTCCCTTCCCGGCCGGGGCGTCACGGCGCTCTACGGTCCCTCGGGCTGTGGCAAGACGACCTGCCTGCGGGCCCTGGCGGGCCTGGAGCGGGCCCAGGGGCGCGTGGCCGTTCATGGGCAGGTGTGGCAGGACGACGCGCAGCGCCTGTGGCTCCCGACCCACCAGCGGGCGCTGGGCTATGTGTTCCAGGAATCGAGCCTTTTCGCGCACCTGGACGTGCGCCGCAACCTCGAGTACGGCCTGCGGCGCACACCCCCGGCGCGCAGGAAGGTGTCGCTGGAGCAGGCCGTCGAACTGCTCGGGCTGCAACCCCTGCTGGCCCGCCAGCCAAGCACCCTGTCGGGGGGCGAGCGCCAGCGGGTGGCGATGGCCCGGGCCCTGGCCGCCAGCCCCCGCGTGCTCCTGATGGACGAGCCCCTGGCCGCCCTGGACGCGCAGCGCAAGGCCGAAGTGCTGCCCTATCTGGAGCGCCTGCAGCGCGAACTGGACATTCCCGTGCTGTACGTGAGCCATGCGCAGGACGAAGTGGCCCGGCTGGCGCAGCACCTGGTGCTGCTTGGCGGCGGTCGGGTGCTGGCGAGCGGCCCCGCGCCGGCCCTCCTGGCGCGGCTGGACCTGCCGCTCGCCGAGGGCGACACGGCGGCGACCGTGGCCGAGGGCAGGGTCGACGGTTACGACGCGGCGGACCAACTCATGGACGTTCGCCTGCCCGGGGGCGGCGCATTGCTGGTGGCCACCGCCGATCCCCACCCGCCGGGCACGGCCGTGCGCTTTCGGGTGCAGGCGCGCGATGTGAC
>NZ_BAAJYS010000431.1:0-2697 GCF_057543315.1 Acidovorax sp. KPB24-07 | reverse complement strand
TACGCATGCAGCCCGGTGGACAGGATCTCGTCGATGCGGCCGTAGCGCAGGTCGGCCAGCAGCCGGCCCGCCTTGCGCTGGGTCTCCGACGACTGGTCGTTGGCCACCACCGCGAGGTTCTCACCCACCTCGTGCAGGCTGGCGTGCAGCGAGCGCGGCATGTCGCGGCGCAGGATGAGCAGGTCGGCCACGCGCTCGGGCGTGATGACGTCGCGGTACACGCGGCGGTACACCTCGAACGCCGACACGCTGCGCAGGATGGCGCTCCAGTGGTAGAAGTCGAACTCCTGCGGCGCGGCGCGGCTGCGGTCGCGCGTGCCCGAGCCGTGGAAATCGCTCTGCACCGCGTGGAACTTCACGTCCAGCAACCGCGCAGTGTTGTCCGAGCGTTCGAGGAACGTGCCCAGCCGCAGGAAATGGAACGCCTCGTCCTGCAGCATGGTGCCCAGCGTCACCCCGCGCGACAGGTGCGAGCGGTACTTGACCCATTCGAAGAACTGGCCCGGATCGCGCTCGAACAGGCTGCCTTCGAGCTGGCGGTGCAGTTCCAGCCAGGTCTGGTTCTGCGTCTCCCACACCTCGGTGGTGAGCGCCCCGCGCACGGCCCGGGCGTTCTCGCGCGCGGCGCGCAGGCACGACAGGATGGACGACGGGTTGTTGCCATCGCGCACCATGAACTCCAGCACCCCTTCGCGCGTGACCTCGCCGTGCCGCGCGGTATAGGCGGGGATCAGCTCGCTGATCGACAGCAGGCCCAGCCAGCTCTCCTGCGCCACGTCGGCCGACTGCGGGAGCAGCGAGGTCTCGTAGCTCACGTTGAGCATGCGGGCGGTGTTTTCCGCCCGCTCGGTATAGCGGGACATCCAGAACAAGTGATCGGCAGTGCGGCTCAGCATGCGGTCTCCCCGGCAGAAATTTCGAAACGAAGGGTCTGATGCGTCATGCAACGCTCCCTTCTTCTCCCAGCACCCAGGTGTCCTTGGTGCCCCCGCCCTGCGATGAATTCACCACGAGCGAGCCCTCCTTGAGCGCGACGCGCGTCAGGCCGCCGGCGGCCATCTGCACCTTCTGGCCGCTCAGCACGAAGGGGCGCAGATCGATGTGGCGCGGGGCGATGCCCGACTCCACGTAGGTCGGGCAGCTGGAGAGCGACAGCGTGGGCTGGGCGATGTAGCCCGAGGGGTTGGCCAGCACCGCGGCGCGGAACTCCTCGATCTCGGCTTTCGTCGCGGCCGGACCGATCAGCATGCCGTAGCCGCCGGCGCCGTGCACTTCCTTCACGACCAGTTCGTGCAGGTGGTCCAGCACGTAGGCCAGGTCGTCGGGCTTGCGGCACACCCAGGTGGGCACGTTGGCGAGGATGGGCTCCTCGCCCAGGTAGAAGCGGATCATGTCGGGCACGTAGGGGTACACCGACTTGTCGTCGGCGATGCCCGTGCCCACGGCGTTGCAGATCGCCACGTTGCCTGCGCGGTAGGCGTTCATGAGACCCGCGCAGCCCAGGGTGGAGGTGGGGCGGAAGACCTGGGGGTCGAGAAAGTCGTCGTCCACGCGGCGGTAGATCACGTCCACCTGCTTGAGGCCGCGCGTGGTGCGCATGTACACGAAGTTGTCCTTGACCACGAGGTCCTGGCCCTCGACCAGTTCCACGCCCATCTGCTGCGCGAGGAAGGCGTGCTCGAAGTACGCGCTGTTGTACATGCCGGGCGTGAGCACCACCACCGTCGGCTGCGCCGTGGCGGCGGGGGCGCTCGCGCGCAGGGTGTCCAGCAGCAGGTCGGGATAGTGGGCGACCGGCGCCACGCGGTGCGTGCGGAACAGCTCCGGGAAAAGCCGCATCATCATCTTGCGGTTTTCCAGCATGTACGACACGCCCGAGGGCACGCGCAGGTTGTCTTCCAGCACGTAGTAGATGCCGTTGCCGCTCGCGTCCGGGGCGCGCACGATGTCGATGCCGGCGATGTGCGCGTACAGATCGCGCGGCACGTCCACGCCGGCCATCTCGGGCCGGTACTGGGCGTTCTTGAGGATCAGGTCCGAGGGGATGATGCCGGCGTGCAGGATGTCCTGGCCGTGGTAGACGTCGTGGATGAAGCGGTTGAGCGCCGTGACGCGCTGCACCAGCCCCTGCTGCATGCGCGCCCACTCGTGCGCGGGGATGATGCGGGGGATCAGGTCGAAGGGAATGAGCCGCTCGGTGCCGGCGCCGTCCTCGTCCTTGGCGCCGTACACCGCGAAGGTGATGCCCACCCGGCGGAAGATCATCTCGGCCTCGGCGCGGCGCGCCTGCATGGCCTCGTCTGGCTGGCCCGACAACCATTGGCCGTAGCGCTTGTAGTGGGGGCGCACGTCGCTGCCGTCGAACGGCAGCATCGTGTACATCTCATCGAACTTCTGCATAACTGGTGCCTCCTGCAACCAGCATAGCAAGTTGTGAGCCGGGTTTTGGCGACTGGCGGGCCCGGGCGCGTTTTACCGCTCGCACGCCGGGGTGATGGCGCGCCGTCCTCACGGCAACGGGGCAGGCGCGTGGTGCCAGTAGCGCCGGCCCGCGTCGCGTTCGCACCGCCATTGTCCGGGCGCCTCGGACGCCCAGGTGGCGGCACCGCAGCGCGGCGAATCGAGCAGCACGGCGCCCCGCTCGCGGTACCGCGCCACCACCTCCGGCGCGGGATTGGCCGAAGCGGTTGCGGTAGC
>NZ_BAAJYS010000430.1:0-2721 GCF_057543315.1 Acidovorax sp. KPB24-07 | reverse complement strand
CGAGCTCGACGCCAGCGGCACGCCCGCTGCCCGCGCCGTGGCCCGGCGCCTGTCCCAGGCCCGCGCGGCGTTCCTGGAGGTGGTGGATTTCATCGCCGCCAGCGCCAAGGCCCAGCCCAACGCCGCCTATGCGGGCAGCGTGCCGTACCTGATGCTGGCCGGCAACCTGGTGGCGGGCTGGCAGATGGGCCGCGCGCTGCTGGCCGCGCAGCGGCTGTTGCCGGAGGGACAGGACGAAGCCTTCCTGCGCGCCAAGATCGCCACCGCGCAGTTCTACGCGGACCACATCCTGGTCAAGGCCGGCGGCCTGCGCGATGCCATCGTGGAAGGTGCCGACAGCGTGACCGCGCTGGCGCCCGAGGCGTTCTGACACTGCTTTGGCTGCCTTGATTGCTATTGAATCGATAGCTGAATGCCCTAGAGCAATATGCGCTGGGGCCGTTTTTCGTCATTAATACCAACCCCGGAGACCGTCCATGTCCCAGTTGCCACCGGCGCTTCAGAAACTCTCGCTGCCCGTCATCGGTTCGCCGCTGTTCATCATCAGCAACCCCCAGCTGGTGATCGCGCAGTGCAAGGCGGGCATCGTGGGCTCGATGCCCGCGCTCAACGCCCGCCCGGCCGAGCAGCTGGACGACTGGCTGGCCGAGATCACCGAGGCGCTGGCGGCGCATGACAAGGCGCACCCCGACCGGCCGTCGGCCCCGTTCGCCATCAACCAGATCGTGCACAAGAGCAACGACCGCCTGGAGCACGACATGCAGGTCTGCGCCAAGTACAAGGTGCCCATCGTCATCACCAGCCTGGGCGCGCGCGAGGACGTGAACCAGGCCGTGCACGGCTGGGGCGGCATCGTGCTGCACGACATCATCAACAACAAGTTCGCGCACAAGGCGATCGAGAAGGGCGCCGACGGCCTCATCGCCGTGGCCGCGGGCGCGGGCGGGCATGCGGGGGTCAAGAGCCCCTTCGCGCTGATCCAGGAGATCCGCCAGTGGTTCGACGGCCCCGTGGCGCTGTCCGGCGCGATCGCCTCGGGCGGCGCCGTGCTGGCCGCGCAGGCCATGGGGGCCGACTTCGCCTACATCGGCTCGGCCTTCATCGCCACGCACGAAGCGCGGGCGCAGGAGGCCTACAAGCAGGCCATCGTGGACGGCAACTCCGACGACATCGTCTACAGCAACCTGTTCACGGGCGTGCACGGCAACTACCTGGCGCCCTCGGTGCGCGCGGCCGGGCTCGACCCCGACCACCTGCCCGAGTCCGACCCAAGCAAGATGAACTTCGGCGGCGATGCCAAGAAGGCCTGGAAGGACATCTGGGGCTGCGGCCAGGGCATCGGCGCGATCACCGAGGTGACCGGCGCGGCCGACCTCGTGGCCCGCCTGCGCCGCGAATACCAGGCCGCGCGGGGCCGCCTGGTCGTCCTCTGAGCCGCGCCGCCGGGCCGGCTGCCCCGGCCCGGGACGCTATACTTTTCGACCCCCGCGCTCCCGGCGCTGCCGCATGGCAGTGCCGGGATCGCTTTTTTGCGGGCCCGCGGGCAATTTGCCGCGCGGCCCGTTCCATGGTTCGTCCCTCGCCGGTTTCCGCATGTCCTCCGCCTCCCGCAGTTCCCTGATCGACACGGTCAAGGGCCTGGCCTGCGCGACCATCGTCGCGCACCACCTGGTTTTCTACGGCCCCATGTCCGATGTGGCCCTGCCGCTGATGCCGCAGGTGATGGCGTGGCTGTCCCAGCATGGGCGGATGGCCGTGCAGGTGTTTCTGGTCCTCGGCGGCTACCTGGCCGCGGCCAGCCTGGCGCCCACCGGCGCGGCGCGCTTCGACAGCGCCTCCGAGCAGATCGGACGGCGGTTCGTGCGGCTGGCCGTGCCCTACGCCGTGGCCCTGGTGCTGGCGGTGCTGGCCTCCGCCGCGGTGCGGCCCTTCCTGGACCACCCCTCGGTGCCGGGCGAGCCCAGCCCCACCCAGCTGGTGGCCAACGCGCTGATGATCCAGGACATCGTGGGCGAGGAGGCGCTGTCCGCCGGGGTCTGGTACGTGGGCATCGACTTCCAGCTCTTCGCGCTGGCGGCGCTGCTGTTCTCGGCCGTGCGCCGCTGGCCAGGGGTGAGCCGGCCGCAGGCGGAGCGCCTGGGCAAGGCGCTGGTGCTGGCCGGCACGGCGCTGTCCCTGCTGTGGCTCAACCGCGAGCCGGGCCTGGACATGTGGGCCTGCTATTTCTTCGGCTCGTATGGCCTGGGCATGCTGGCGTGCTGGACCGTGCGCGCGCCCCGTGCGCGGGCGGGGCTGCTGGCCATCGCCGCGCTGGGGGTGGTGGCGTTGGCGGTGGAGTTCCGCGAACGCATCGCGGTGGCCTGGGTGGCCGCGCTGGTGCTGGTGCTGTGGCTGCGCTGGGGGCAGCCCTGGCTGTCGGCGCGCTGGCCTGCCGGGGCACCCAGTGCCGTGCCCCATCCCCTGGAGCGGCTGGGGCGCATGTCGTATTCGGTGTTCCTCGTGCACTTTCCCGTGTGCCTGCTGGTGAATGCCGTGTTCCAGCAGGCCTGGCCGGACTCCGCCGCGATGAACCTGCTGGGCATGGCCACCGCGTTCGGCCTGTCGCTGGCCGCGGGGCGCCTGCTGTACTGGCGGGTGGAGCGCCACGTGCCGTCGTGGACGGTGGCGCTGCGCTGGCAGGCCGGGCTCGTGGGCACCGGCGTGGTGGTGGCGTTCGCGGCC
>NZ_BAAJYS010000429.1:0-2727 GCF_057543315.1 Acidovorax sp. KPB24-07 | reverse complement strand
CCTCCTCGCGCCGGGCCGGCGCACCCAGCAGGGCCTGGGCCAGCGTGTCCAGCCGGCCGATGCCGGCCACGAAGCGGCTCAGGCTCTCGAAGTTGTCCACGATCAGCGAGACGGCGGCCAGCACCGCCGCGAACGCGCCGGCCGCCTGGATGGCGCGGCCCACCTCCATGTCGCCGGAGAGCACCGCATCGGCCAGGATGATGGCGGGAATCACCACCGTGAGCTGGCTGAACGCGCGCTGGAACAGGTTGAGCGAGCGCTGGCGCTTGATGAGCCGCGCGTAGTTGGTGAACACCGCCTGGAAGCTGTGGTCCAGCTGCGCGCGCTCCTGCGACTCGCCGCGGTAGAACGCGATCGACTCGGCGTTCTCGCGCAGCCGCATCAGCCCGAAGCGGAAGTCCGCCTCGCGCCGCAGCTGCCAGAAGTTCAGGCGGATCAGCGGCGCGCCGAACACGTACAGCGCCACCACCGTGCCCAGCAGGGCGTACACCGCCAGAAAGGCCACGAGCACCTTGGAGATCGACCACAGCACGGTGCTGAAGGCCACCAGCTGCATGCCCGCGCCGACGAAGATCAGCAGGAAGTGCGTGGAGCGGCCCGTGAAGGTGTTGATGTCCTCGCTGATGCGCTGGTCGGGGTTGTCGATGCCGCCCTGCGTGTTCAGCTCGTAGTAGCGCCGGCCGCCCAGGTAGCCGTCCAGGAAGCGGTGCGTGAGCCAGCGCCGCCAGTGGTTGGAGAACGCATCGCGCATGTAGTAGTAGAAGGCGTACACCGGCACGGCGAAGCCCAGCACCAGCAGGCAGGTGCGCACCGCGTCCCAGAAGCGGTCGCGGTCCTTGGCGGCCAGGGCCGAGGTCATCTCGCCGGTGCGGTCGATCAGCATCACGGCCAGCTGCGTCTCGCACAGCATCAGCAGCACCAGCAGGCCGAGCAGGGACCATGCCGCGACCTTCTTGTCGCCGAGCCAGTACGGCTTGGCCACGCTCATGAACTGGCGCCAGGCGGCGGCGGAAAAAGTGGGGGCGCGCCGGGAAGCGGCCAGGGGGGCGGCGGGGGCGGGTGCCGCGGTGGCTGCCGCGGGGTGCGCAGCGGCAGAAGCAGAGGAAGACATGCAGGCGGTAGGAAAGGAAAGGCGGGAGCGCTGCGGCGAAGATAGGCTGCGCGCAGGCGGGGGGCTGTCGGACGCGGCCCACGGCCGGCTACGGAAACGCACGCGACCCGGGGGAGCGCGGCCGCTCGGGCGCCACAGGGGGGAGGGGGTTACAGTGCCGGCTGTTTTCTTTTCGGGTTTCCCCCGCATCCCGCCCATGTCCAATCTCATCGTGCACGGAGGCACGCCGCTGCGTGGCCACATCACGCCCTCCGCCAACAAGAACGCCGTGCTGCCCGTGCTGTGCGCCACGCTGCTGACCCAGGCGCCGCTCACCTTGCACGGCGTGCCCGACATCACCGACGTGCGCAAGATCCTGGACATCTTCCGCACCCTGGGCAGCGACGTGCGCATGGACCACGCCAGCGGCACGCTGGAACTGCACCACAAGGACACCGCGTTCGACGCCGCCGCCCACCGCCTGCCCGAGGAGATGCGATCGTCCATCATGCTGGTGCCGCCGCTGCTGGCGCGCTTCGGCGTGGCGCGGCTCGAAGACAACGTGAAGGGCTGCACGCTCGGCGTGCGCGAGATCGATCCGCACGTGGAGGTGTTCCGCAGCTTCGGCGGCGCGGTGGAGCGCGCGCAGGGCTCGCTGCTCGTGCGCTGCGCCGGGCCGCTGCACGCCACCCACCACTGGCTCGACTACGCCTCGGTCACCACGACCGAGAACTTCGTGCTGTGCGCGGCCTCGGCCAGCGGCGTGTCCACGCTCAACAACGCCGCGTCGGAGCCGCACGTGCAGGAGTTCTGCCGCTTCATGTCCATGCTGGGCGTGCGCATCGACGGCATCGGCACCTCGCGCCTCACGGTGCACGGCGGCGCGGCGCTGGGCGGTGGCGAGTTCCGCTTCGACGAGGACTTCCACGAGATCACCACCTTCCTGGCCCTCGGGGCCATCACGGGCGGCGACGTGGTGGTGCGCAACAGCGCGCCGGAGAACTTCCCGCTGATCGACCGCACCTTCGCCAAGTTCGGCGTGCGCATCGAGCATGCGGACGGCTGGTCGCGCGCGCACCGCGAGGGGCCGCTCACCGTGCAGACGCCCTTCACCAGCAACGTGCTGACCAAGGTGGAGGCCGCGCCCTGGCCCTACTTTCCCGTGGATCTGCTGCCCATCTTCATCGCGCTGGGCGTGCGGGCGCAGGGCAACGCGATGTTCTGGAACAAGGTGTACGACGGGGCGCTGGGCTGGACGGGCGAGCTGTCGAAGTTCGGCGCGCATGTGTTCTCGTCCGACCCGCACCGCATCGTGACCTTCGGCGGCAATGCGCTCACGCCCGCCGTGGTGGAGAGCCCCTACATCATCCGCGTGGCCATCGCCCTGTTCATGGTGGCGGCCAGCATCGACGGGCGCTCGGAGATCCGCAACGCCACGCCCATCCGGCGCGCGCACCCGCGCTTCGTGGAGAACCTGCGCAGCCTGGGCGTGCAGGTGGAGTGGACGAGCGAGGAGTGACCGCGCTCAGGCGCCCTCTGCGCCTGGGTGGGGGCGGTCAGGGCGCCAGCAGGTCGTAGGCGGCGCGCACGCGCTGCAGGTCGCGGCCCAGGCGCCGGCTGGGCGGCAGGTGGCGCAG
>NZ_BAAJYS010000428.1:0-2732 GCF_057543315.1 Acidovorax sp. KPB24-07 | reverse complement strand
GGCCGAGACCGCGGGCGCGGTCATGCCGGCGAGCGCCTGCGCCATCGCGTCGTTCGCGGGGGCGGGTGGTGCCTGCGGGGCCGGTGCGGAGGATGCGTCCTGGTCCTGCGGCGCCAGCGCCACGCTTTCGGGCATGCAGGGCACGTCGGGCGAATCGGGAGCGCCGGATGCGTCGGAGCGCGGCGGCATGGCGTCCATGCCCTGCAACGGCACCACCCCGGACGGCGAAACCATGGGCGCGCCCTCCCCCTCGCCTGGGCCATCGGCACCCTGCGGCAGGCCTGGCGCCTCGCCAGGAAGAAGGGGGTCGTGCGGGTTCATCGCAGTTTCAGCGTGGTCAGGCCGATCAGGCACAGCAGCATGGTGATGATCCAGAAGCGCACGACCACCTGCGTCTCCTTCCAGCCGCTTTTCTCGAAATGGTGGTGCAGCGGCGCCATCTTGAGCAGCCGCCGGCCCTGGCCGTAGCGCTTCTTGGTGTACTTGAACCAAGCGACCTGCAGCATCACCGAAAGCGCCTCGACCACGAAGATGCCGCCCATGATGGCCAGCACGATCTCCTGGCGCACGATGACGGCAATGGTGCCCAAAGCGCCGCCCAGCGCCAGCGCGCCCACGTCGCCCATGAACACCTGGGCCGGGTGGGTGTTGAACCACAGGAATGCCAGGCCCGCGCCGGCCATGGCCGAGCAGAAGATCAGCAATTCGCCCGCGCCGGCGATGTGCGGGAACAGCAGGTACTTGGAGTACACCGTGCTGCCAGCCACGTAGGCGAACAGCCCCAGCGCCGAGCCCACCATAACGACCGGCATGATCGCCAGGCCATCGAGGCCGTCGGTCAGGTTGACCGCGTTGCTCGATCCCACGATCACGAGGTAGGTCAGGATCACGAAGCCCAGCACGCCCAGCGGGTAGCTGACTTCCTTGAAGAACGGCACCAGCAGCCCGGCCTGCGGCGGCAGGTCCAGCGAGAAGCCGGATTGCACCCAGGTGATGAACAGTTCGAACACGCGCGAATTGGAGTTCTCGGAAATGCTGAACACCAGGTAGAGCGCCGCCAGCAGGCCGATGACGGACTGCCAGAAATACTTCTCGCGCGAGCGCATGCCTTCCGGGTCCTTGCGCACCACCTTGCGCCAGTCGTCCACCCAGCCGATGGCGCCGAAGCCCAGGGTCACGGCCAGCACGATCCACACGAAACGGTTGGACAGGTCGAACCACAGCAGCGTGGAGATCGCGATCGAGCCCAGGATCAGCACGCCCCCCATGGTCGGCGTGCCGCTCTTGGAGAGGTGCGATTCCATCGCGTAGCCACGGATGGGCTGGCCGATCTTGAGCGAGGTGAGCATGCGGATCACCTTCGGCCCCGCCGCCAGCCCGATCACCAGCGCCGTGAGCGCCGCCATCACCGCACGGAACGTGAGGTACTGGAAGACGCGGAAGAACCCGAACTCCGGCGACAGGCCCTGCAGCCATTGCGACAGTATCAGCAGCATGTGGCGCCCCCGCGTGCGTTCTTCGTCGTGTCCGCACGGGCTTCCAGCACCTGCACCACCTGCTCCATCTTCATGAACCGAGATCCCTTCACCAGCACGCTGCCCACCTGGGGCAGGGCTTGCTGCACCGCTGCGAGCAGCGATGCCATGTCGTCGAAATGCCGCGCATCCGGCCCGTAGGCCTGCGCGGCGTGAGTGCTGAGCGCGCCCAGCGCGAACAGCCTGCCGATGCCGCTGGCGCGCGCCTGGGCGCCCGCCTCGGCGTGGAACTGCGGCCCCTGCTCGCCCACCTCGCCCATGTCGCCCAGCACCAGCAGCTGCGGGCCGGGCAGGCCGGCAAGCACGTCGATGGCGGCGCGCATGGAGTCGGGGTTGGCGTTGTAGGTGTCGTCCACCGCCGTGACCACGCGTCCGTCCTGCGGCACGCTGAAGGCGCGCGAGCGCCCCTTGACCGGAATGAAGGCCGAGAGCCCGCGCGCCACGGCGTCGAGCGGCACACCGGCCGCCAACGCGCAGGCCGTGGCGGCCAGGGCGTTGGTCACGTTGTGCATGCCGGCAATGCGCAGCGTGGCATCGAAGCCGCCCTGCGGCGTGTCGATGCGGATGCGCCAGGCACTGCCCTCCCACCGCGCGGCGGTGCAGCGCACGTCGGCCCCGTCCGCGCCGAAGGTGATGCAGCGGCGCCCCGCAGCCAGTTGCCGCCACAGCGCGGTGTAGGCATCGCCCGCCGGGAACACGGCCACGCCCTCGGCGGGCAGGGCCGAGAGGCAGGAGCCGTTCTCTTCGGCCACGGCCTGGACCGTGTGCATGAACTCCAGGTGCTCGCGCTGCGCGTTGTTGACGAGGGCCACCGTGGGGCGGGCCAGGTCGGCCAGGTACGCGATCTCGCCCGGATGGTTCATGCCCAGCTCGATCACGGCCGCCTCGTGCGCCGCGTTGAGCCGCAGCAGCATCAGCGGCACGCCGATGTCGTTGTTGAAATTGCCTTGCGTCGCAAAGGCGGCCGAGCCCTTCCAGGCCTGCAGCACCGCCGCGATCATCTGCGTGACGGTGGTCTTGCCGTTGCTGCCGGTCACCCCGATCAGCGGCAGCCGGAACTGGGCACGCCAGCCAGCGGCCAGGGCGCCAAGCGCCGCGAGGGTATCTGGCACCTCGATGCCGGGCAGGCCGGCGGCCTCCAGGCCGCCGTGGGCCACGGCCGCAGCGGCGCCGGCCGTGCGCGCATCGGCCAGAAAG
>NZ_BAAJYS010000427.1:0-2748 GCF_057543315.1 Acidovorax sp. KPB24-07 | reverse complement strand
CATCGCCTTTCAGGGCGTGTACCCGGCGGCCTGCGGCGAGCGCACCTGGGCGGTGGCGCCGGCCGATCCCGCCGGCTACGCGGCGCGCGCCATCGAAGGCATGTGGCGCGACCTGGGCGGCAAGCTCACGGGAAGCGTGCGCGACGGGCGGGTGCCCGCCGGCCTGGCCCCGGCCTTCAGCACGTCCTCGCCCGCGCTGGCCGAGGTGGTGCGCGACATCAACAAGTACAGCAACAACGTGATGACGCAGCAGGTGTTCCTCACGCTGGCGCTGCAAAAGAACGGCCGCGGCACCTTCGACGGTGCGCGCGCCGTGGTCGGGCAGTGGTGGCGCCAGCGCTTTCCCGGCACGGAGGCGCCCGTGCTGGACAACGGCGCGGGCCTGAGCCGCGAGGCGCGCATCAGCGCCCAGGCCCTGGCGCGCATGCTGCAGGCGGCATGGCTCTCGCCTGTCATGCCCGAGCTGGTGTCGTCGCTGCCGATCACCGGCGGGGACGGCACCCTGCGCCGGGCCCAGGGACGGTCGGTGGGCGCGGCCCACCTCAAGACCGGCAGCCTGCGCGACGTCTCGGCCATGGCCGGCTACGTGCACGCCGCCAGCGGCCGCCGCTACGTGATGGTGGCCATCGCCAACCACCCGAACGCGGCCGCGGCGCGCCCGGCCATCGAGGCCCTGGTCGATTGGGTGGCCCATGACCGCTGAAGCGCCCCGGACGGACGCCTGCGCGCGGCGCGGCTATCGGTAGTTCCCCTGTGCGGCCCCGGGCGGTGCGGGTTTACGATGGGCCTCCGTAAAACGCACGACCGTGCTATTTTCAACCTGACGGAGAACACCTTGATCTCGAAAACCACTAAAAACAGAGCTTCCTGGGCGGTGACGGCATTGGCGGCAGCCGCTTTGCTGGCGGCCTGCGGGGGCGGCGGATCGGACACGACGCCCGCCGTGAGCGTGAAGTCCGTGAAGGTCATGGGCGACAGCCTGGCCGACAGCGGCACGTTCGGCTTCAAGTTCACCGTGCAGGGCACGGCGGCCACGGGCGCCGGCTCCAGTTCCGTCTGGCCCGAGCGCGTCGCCACGAGCTACGGGCAGACGCTGTGCGCGCACTACCAGTCGACCGGCACCACGTTCGGCACGCGGGCGGAATGCACCAACTACGCCGTGGGCGGCGGGCGCATCAACAACTTCACCGCGCCCACCTCGCCGGTCTCCATCACCAAGCAGATCCAGGATGCCGGCGCGGCCGGGTTCACCGACACCGACCTGGTGCTGATCGACGGCGGCGCCAACGACGCGGCCGACCTGATCGGCGCCTACCTGCGCGCCTCGAGCGACGGCGGCGCCACCTACCGCGCCGTGCTGGGCACGCTGCTGGACGCCAACACCGTGAACACCGCCCTGGCCGGCGGCGCGACCGGCATGGCGCAGGTGGGCGGGCTGTACATGCAGACGCTGGCCACGAGTTTCGCGGCCACCATCAAGACCAACACGCTGGACAAGGGCGCCAAGCGCGTCGCGGTGCTCAACGCCCCGGGCATCACCCTCACCCCGCGGTTCCGACTGGTGGTGGCCTCCATCGCGGCCGCCAACGGCGCGGCCGCCGCCGCCCAGGCCGAAGCCCTGTTCGACGGCTGGATCCAGGCCTACAACGCCCGCCTGGCCACCAGCCTGGGGACCGACAGCCGCCTGGCCCTGGTGGACTTCTACAGCTCGTTCAAGGACCAGGCCACCAACCCGGCCCAGTACCAGCTGACCAACGTCTCGACCGCTGCCTGCCCGGCCACCGGCGTGGGCAGCGATGGCCTGCCGACCTACTCCTTCCCGACCTGCACGTCGGCCGCCCTGTCGGCCCGCACGCCCCCTGCAGGCGCCACGGGCGGTGCTGACTGGTGGAAGTCCTACGGCTTTGCCGACAGCTTCCACCCCACGCCGTACGGCCACCAGCTGGTCGCCCAACTGGTGTCGCGTTCCCTGTCCACCGCCGGCTGGCTCTGATTGCCCAGGTCCCATCCCCTTCGAGGAGTTTTCATGAAGCCATTTTCCTGGGCCTGCGTGGCGATCGCCGCGGCTGCCGTCTGCGGCACGGCCAGCGCACAAGTCGCCGGCACGCTGAGCCTGCGCGCTGGCGTGACCCAAATCTCGCCCCAAGTCAAAAGCGGCAACCTGAGCGCGCCGAGCTTTCCCGGCACCCGCGTGGACGTGCATTCCGCCACGGCCCTGACCGGCGGCCTGAACTACATGTTGACCGACCACTGGGCGGTGGACGTGCCCATCGGCCTGCCGTTCAAGCACTCGTTCTACGGTGACGGCGCCATCGGCGGCGTGGGCAAGGTGGGCGAGACCAAGGTGGTGCCCGCCACGGTGTTCGCGCAGTACCGTTTCCAGGAGGCCAACGCGGCCTTCCGGCCGTATGCCGGGCTGGGCGTGACCTACGCCAAGTTCTTCAAGGAGCGCACCACCGCCACGCTGAACGGGCTGACGGGTGGCACACCGACCAATCCCACCACCGCGTCGATCGACGACAAGTGGGGCGTCACCGCGCAAGTGGGCTTCGTATGGCAGTTCAACGAGCGCTGGTTCCTGGACGCGGCCTATTACAAAGGCTTCCTCAAGACCACCACACGCCTGTCGAGCGGGCAGAACATCGACATCAAGCTCAACCCCAACGTGTTCGCGGTCGGGATCGGCTACCGGTTCTGAGGCCCCCGCCGGGCCCCGTGCCGCACGGAGACCGCGGCACCATCAAAAAA
>NZ_BAAJYS010000426.1:0-2753 GCF_057543315.1 Acidovorax sp. KPB24-07 | reverse complement strand
AACGCCGCGGTGGAAGCGGCCCGCGCGGGTGAGCAAGGGCGCGGCTTCGCGGTGGTGGCCAGCGAGGTGCGGTCGCTCGCGGGGCGCTCGGCGGAGGCCGCCAAGGAGATCAAGGCGATGATCGAAGCCAGCGTGTCGCGCGTGAGCACCGGCAGCGATCTCGTGGCCCAGGCCGGACGCACCATGGACGAGGTGGTGGCGCAGGTCACACAGGTGTCCACGCTGCTGTCGGAGATCAGTGCGGCCAGCGCCGAGCAATCGAGCGGCATCAACCAAGTGGGCGATGCGGTGCAGCAACTGGACCAGGTCACGCAGCAGAATGCCGCGCTGGTGGAGGAGAGCGCCGCTGCGGCCGACAGCCTGAAGTTCCAGGCCGAATCGCTTTCGCGCATGGTGGCCCAGTTCCGCCTGCCGGGCGACACCGATGCCGGCACGGCCGGAACCCCGGCAACCCCCGTCCGCAGCAGCAGCCGCACTGGCGCACTGCCGGCGCCCGCGCAGCGGCTGGTCGGCTCGTCGGGCGCCTACTGAACCAGCCCGCAACCGGAGATCAGAGCCCGAGCTCGCGCACCTGGAAGTAATCCCGGGCCAGGTCCAGCCAGGCGCGCGCCGCGGGCGTGTGCGGCACGCCGCGGCGCCAGGCCAGCGTGTAGTGCCAGATGGAGGGCAGATCGTCCACATCGAGATAGCGCACGCCGGGGTGCTTGCTCCAGCGCGTGATGGCGCGCGGCAGCAGCATCACGCCCAGTTGCTGCGCCACCAGTTGCACGATGAAATCGACCTGCCCCGTGCCCATCACCGACACGCGGGGTCGCACGCCCTGCCGCGCACAGGCCTGCAGCAGGGCCTGGTTCACGGTGGTGCCCTCCTCGAACAGGATGAGCGGCCATTGCGCCAGGTCCGCGAGCGAAATGCGCGTGGTGCCGGCGGGCACGAAGGCCTGCGGCACCAGGGCCACCACGGGCTCGGTGCGCACATGCTGCCAGTCGAAGTCGTGCGCGGCGGGCGCCACCAGGGCCGCCAGATCCACCTCGCCCGCCCGCAGCTGCGCTTCCAGCCGGTCGAGCGGCTCGACCACGATGGCCACGTCGATGGCGGGAAAGCGCTGCCGGAACTCGGTGAACAGCCCCGCGTAGTACGCGCTGGTACCCATGCGGGGAAAGCCGATGCGCAGGCTGCCGCGCTGGACCTGCTGCATTTCCGCCAGCTCGCCCTCCAGCCCGCGCATCTCATGCAGGATGTTCACCGCGCGGCGAAGCAGCAGGTTGCCGGCGGCAGTGAGGCCCTTGCCACGGCCCGAACGAGCGAGCAATTGCACGCCCATTTCGGATTCGAGGCCCTTCATCGCCTTGCTGACCGCCGACTGCGTGGCGCACACCACCTTGGCCGCTTCGGCGAAGCTGCCGTGTTTGGCGATTTCCACGAAAAGGCGAAGGGTCTTGATGTCCATGGGAGTGGGTGGGCGCGAGAGGACACGAGAACAATGACCATACAAGCAAATACCGCCCCGTCACAGCGCCTTGGCCAGCATAAAGGCACGCGCACGCCCCGCGCTACCCCCAAAGGCAAAAGCCCGGCATCGCATGGCGAAGCCGGGCAGCGGGGCGATGCCACCGGGGTATCGATTGTGATCAAACAGGCTTGCAGCGCATATCCTACTAGGGCATATTGCTCATATTTTTATAGCAAAACACCCCGCCATATTCTCAGGAAGCCAGGGCCCGCATCTCCGCAATCAGGTCGGACTTGCCCTCGAACCCGATGCCCGGCAACGGTGGCAACGTGACGTAACCGTTTTCGACCTTCACGCCGTCCGGGAAGCCGCCATAGGGCTGGAACAGGTCGGGGTAGCTCTCGTTGCCGCCCAGGCCCAGGCCCGCGGCGATGGCCAGCGACATCTGGTGGCCGCCGTGGGGGATGCAGCGGCTGGGGGACCAGCCATGGTCCTTGAGCATGTCCAGCGTGCGCAGGTATTCCACCAGCCCGTAGCTCAAAGCGCAGTCGAACTGCAGCCAGTCGCGGTCCTTGTGCATGCCGCCGTGGCGGATGAGGTTGCGCGCGTCCTGCATCGAAAACAGGTTCTCGCCCGTGGCCATGGGGCCTTGGTACACCTCGCCCAGCCTGGCCTGCAGTTCGTAGTCGAGCGGGTCGCCGGCCTCTTCGTACCAGAACAGCGGGTACTGCGACAGGGCGCGGCCGTAGTCGATGGCGGTCGGCAGGTCGAACCGGCCGTTGGCATCCACCGCCAGCTGCTGGCCCGGGCCGAGGATCTTGAGCACCGACTCGATGCGCTCGCAGTCGTCGGCCAGCGAGGCCCCGCCGATCTTCATCTTGACCACCGAATAGCCGCGCGCCAGGTAGCTCTCCATTTCCTTGCGGAGGCCGTCCAGCCCCTTGCCGGGGTAGTAGTAGCCGCCGGCGGCATACACGAAGACGCGGGGGTCGGGCGTGCCGTTGCCGTAGCGTTCGGCCAGCAGCTGGTAGAGCGGCTGGCCGGCGATCTTGGCCACCGCGTCCCACACGGCCATGTCGATGGTGCCCACGGCCACCGAGCGCTCGCCGTGGCCGCCGGGCTTTTCGTTGATCATCATGCGGGCCCAGACCTTGTGCGGGTCGAGGTTCTCGCCAGTGCCGTCCACCAGCGTGGCGGGTTCGGCTTCGAGCACGCGGGGGATGAAGCGGTCGCGCATCAGCGCGCCCTGGCCGTAGCGGCCGTTGGAATTGAAGCCGTAGCCGATCACCGGCTTGCCGTC
>NZ_BAAJYS010000425.1:0-2760 GCF_057543315.1 Acidovorax sp. KPB24-07 | reverse complement strand
AGCGGGGGTTCGGGCGCCGGGCCGGGCGCGACCACGCCGCCGTGCACACGGCGCAGCACGCCCTGCGCCTCCAGCTCGACGAGGTCGCGCCGCACGGTCTCGCGCGAAACGTCGAGGTCCTTCACGATGCGCTCGGTGCTCACGCGGGTGAGCGTGGCCAGCAGCGTGCGGATGCGGATGAATCGTTCTTCCTGCAGCATGTCCTGTGATCCTGTCGTGTCGGTTCGTTCGCGGGTGGGGATAGCGCAGGGGCCGTGCCCGCGGTCCGGTGGTGCCGGGTGGCTCCGTTCACCCGCAGGCGCCGGTGTCCTGGAGCATCGCGAAAGAACGGGGGAGGGGGTGTGCGTGTTCCGTGCGGCCCCGGTCGATGCGATGGGGTGCATGGGTGCCCAGTGTTATCTTTTGCATGAAAGGGCACAAGCACCCAATATGCCAAGGTCAGGCGTCCGTTTCGTGACGGGTGCCAGTGCCGGGCAAGCAGTGGGGGCGCCGTGTCGATAGATGATTTTGTAGTTAGCAATGCATAAATCATTCGTTCCGGTTTGGAGGTGTGCTGAATAAAGTGGCAACCCAGAGGGCCCCGCCGGGCCCGTTCAAAGGTGGTTCACCATGTCGGCAGTTCTGTCCCACGCCCCGGTTTCCGCGACGGCCATCGCCCTGGACGATGATGCCGCGCCGCAGCCCTTCGATATCCGCCCGGTGGCCGGCGCCGCAGGCCCGCTGGGCGCCGAGGTGGTGGGCCTCGATCTGTCGCGGCCCCTCGGCGCGCAGGACTTCGACCGCATTCACCGTGCCCACCTGGCGCACCACGTGCTGGTGTTCCGCGACCAGCGCATCACCCCGCGCCAGCACATTGATTTCAGCCGCCGCTTCGGCCCGCTGCAGATCCATGTGCTGAAGAACTTCCAGCTGGCCGATCACCCCGAGATCCTGATCGTCTCCAACATCAAGGACGCCGGCGGCCAGCCCATCGGGCTGGGCGATGCGGGCCATTACTGGCATTCCGACCTGTCGTACAAGGAAAAGCCCAGCCTGGGCTCGCTGCTGCACGCGCAGGAGTTGCCCTCAGAGGGTGGCGATACGCTGTTTGCCGACCAGCACGCGGCCTACGATGCCTTGCCCCAGGCGCTCAAGAACGCCATCGCCCCGCTGCAGGCCGAGCACAGCTACCTGGCCAAGTACGAGGAGCTGCGCGCCCGCAGCCCCTGGCGCCCGAAGCTCACGCAGGCACAGATCGACGAGGTGGCGCCCGCCGTGCACCCGGTGGTGCGCACCCACCCCGAAACCGGCCGCAAGGCGCTCTTCGTGAGCGAGCACTTCACCACGCGCCTCGTCGGCCTGCCCGACGATGAAAGCCGCGCGCTGCTGGACGAACTGTTCGCCGCCAGCGTGCGGCCGGAGTTCCTGTACCGGCACCGCTGGCTGCCGCACGACCTCGTGTTCTGGGACAACCGCTCGGTCATGCACCTGGCGGCCGGCACGCCCGACAGCGAGCGCCGCAAGCTCTACCGCACCACGGTCGAGGGTGACCTGCCGTTCTGAACGGCCGCCGCCTTCGCCCCTGCGTTTCTCCCTTCCCCTTCTTCGTTGCTTCTCGCTTCTCGCTTCTCGCGCCAGGAAATGCCCACCATGCACCAGCCTTCACGCCGCGGCATCGCCCGCCGCACCCTTGCCGCCCTGGCCGCTGCCGGCCTCATCGCCTGCGGGGTGGGGCTGCCCGCCGCTTCGCACGCGGCTGAAGGCCAGTTGCGCATCGCGCAGCAGTTCGGCGTGGTGTATCTGCTGTTGAATGTGGCGCAGGACCAGAAGCTCATCGAAAAGCACGGCAAGGCGGCGGGCATCGACATCCAGGTCGATTACCTCCAGCTGTCCGGCGGCTCTGCGGTCAACGATGCCCTGCTGTCGGGCAACATCGACATCGCAGGCGCTGGCGTGGGCCCGCTGTTCACGCTGTGGGACCGCACCAAGGGCCGCCAGAACGTGAAGGGCGTGGCCTCGCTGGGCAACTTTCCGTACTACCTGGTGAGCAACAACCCCAAGGTGAAGACGCTGGCCGACTTCACCGAGCAGGACCGCATCGCGCTGCCCGCCGTCGGCGTGTCGGTGCAGTCGCGCGTGCTGCAGATGGCCTCGGCCAAGCTCTGGGGCGACAAGGAGTTCAACCGCCTGGACAAGATCCAGGTGGCCCTGCCGCACCCCGATGCCGCCGCCGCGATCATCAAGGGCGGCACCGAGATCACGGGCCACTTCGGCAACCCGCCGTTCCAGGAACAGGAACTGGCCGGCAACCCGGCCGCGCGCATCGTGCTCAACTCCTACGACGTGCTGGGCGGGCCTTCGTCGGCCACCGTGCTGTACGCGACCGAGAAATTCCGCCGCGAGAGCCCCAAGACCTACAAGGCGTTCCTGGATGGCCTGGACGAGGCCGCCAAGTTCATCACCGCCCACCCCGAGAAGGCGGCGGACATCTACCTGCGTGTGACCGGCGCCAAGACCGACCGGGACCTGCTGCTCAAGATCATCAAGAACCCGGAAGTCCAGTTCAAGGTGAAACCCGAGAACACGCTGGGCATGGGCCAGTTCCTGCACCGCGTGGGCGCCATCAAGAACGCGCCGACCACGCTCAAGGACTATTTCTTCGAAGACGCCCACACCGCGGGCGGCAACTGACGCGCGCCATGCGGACGGGACCCCTTTCCCCCGCGCTGATGGAGCGCCTGGAGCCCGAGACCGGCGGCGCCGGCGGTGGCGTGGCCCCGG
>NZ_BAAJYS010000424.1:0-2772 GCF_057543315.1 Acidovorax sp. KPB24-07 | reverse complement strand
CCGGGGCTCAGCGTCACCGCCGTCCGGCAGCGGCGCCACGCAGGCCAGGTGATCGCGGCGGCCGTGGTCATGCTGGCGCCGCTGTCGCTCATCGTGCTGGCGGCCTCGCATTCGCGCAGCTACATCGTCGAGGCGCCGCAGCAGTACCGCGAACTGCTCGACTTTCTGGCCCGCACCGTGCTGGAGCTGCGCCTCAAGCTGCCGCCCGACATCGCCTCGCACCTGCCCGAGGGCGCGGTGGAGATCCAGCGCACCATCGCCGGCTACCTGGGCGCCAAGGCGGGCGCGCTGGCCATGGCCGGCCGCGCGTGGCTCAGCGGCCTGCTGCATGCCTACGTGGGCCTGCTGATCGGGGCCCTGGCCGCCGTGCGCACGCTGGACGGGGCCCGCGGACCGCTGGCCGAGGCGCTCTCGGCGCGCATCACCTGGTTCGGCGAGGCCTTCCGCCAGATCGTGGCGGCGCAGTTCTGGATCGCGGCGTTCAACACGCTGCTGACGGCGATCTTCCTGCTGGGCGTGCTGCCGCTGTGGGACCTGCAGCTGCCCTACACGCCCGCGCTGATCACGCTCACCTTCCTGGCGGGGCTGGTGCCGATCGTCGGCAACCTGCTGTGCAACGCGGTCATCACCATCGTGGGGTTGTCGGTGTCGCCGGCCGCGGCCATCGCCTGCCTGGCGTTCCTGATCCTGATCCACAAGGCCGAATACGTCATCAACGCCAAGGTGGTCGGCCAGCGCACCCACATGGGCGTGTGGGAGTTGCTGGCGGTGATGTTCGTGGCCGAGGCGGTGTTCGGCCCCGCCGGGCTGGTGGCAGCGCCGCTGTTCTACGCGTACCTCAAGAAGGAACTGCAGGCAGCGCAGCTCGTCTAGTGCGTGTCATGCACTTTTCTCAGTGAGAGCAAAGCCGTGATGAGCGTTTGCGGATGCCCCGCGAGCCGTACCCAACGGACGCCAGCGATGAAGAATGGAGCTTCGCGGCGCCCTATCTGCCCCTGATGGACCGGCACGCTTCCCAGCGAGAGCACGATCTGCGGAAAGTCTTCAATGCCCTGCGCTGGCTGTGACGCGCGGGACCGCCCTGGCGGATGCAGCCCCATGGTCCCGCCGCCCTGGGAAGTGGTCTATCAGCACGCCGGCGCTGGTTGGACGCGGGTTGCTTCGAGGCGATGGTCTCGACCTGCGCTCCATCATTCGCGTAGCGCAGGGTCGCCAAGGCCCGCCCAGCGGATGGGAGCACGTGCAGTCGAGCGCGGCAGCAAGGCCCACATGGCCTCGGACACGCGCCAGGCCGCGCGTTCAGGCAGATCTTCCAGGCAGCACGGACCTGCGCCTGGCAGCGGAGCCCCGCCCTGCCACCCGCGCCTTCATCGCGGCCCGCCCCCCCACACGCAAAGCCCATGTCACAAAACCGCCCCACGGGTTTGTGCCGAGCCAGCGCCTTCCACTCCAGCATTACGCTTGTCTGGCGCGCCACGCAGCCCGTGGGACGGCGTGCAGCGTCCCACGGCCCCAATCGCTTGCCTCAAAGGGTTCCCATGACCATCGCAAGAAAACTGGCCCTCCTCCTGCTGAGCGCCATTCTCGGCATCGCGGTGATGACGGCGTGGTTCCTGATCTCCGAGCGACAGCTCATCCTGCAAGAGCGCCAGACCGGCGTGCGCCAGGTGGTCGAGGCGGCGCACGGCATCGCTACGCACTTCCATGACCTGAGCACCCAGGGCGGACTCTCCGACGACGAGGCCCGCAAGCGCGCGGCCGCTGCCATCCAGGCACTGCGCTACAGCGGCAACGAATACGTCTGGATCAATGACATGCACCCGCGCATGGTGATGCACCCGGTGCGCCCCGAGTTGAACGGCAAGGACCTGACCGACAACAAGGACCCCAACGGCAAGCCGCTGTTCATGGAATTCGTGCGCACCGTACAGGCCAGCGGCGCAGGCTTCGTGCCTTACCTGTGGCCCAAGCCCGGCAGCGAAGCGCCGGTCGAGAAGACGTCGTACGTCAAGGGTTTCGCGCCCTGGGGCTGGGTGATCGGATCGGGCGTGTACATCGACACGGTGAACGCCGCCATCTGGCAACGCGCCCTGGGGTTCGGCTTGGTGGCGGCGCTGCTGGGGGCTGCGCTGCTGGTGATAGGCACCTTGATATCGCGCAACCTGCTGCGCCAATTGGGCGGCGAGCCCGGGTACGCACGCACCATTGCCCGCAGCATTTCGGAGGGCGATCTGTCGGTGGCGGTGGACACGCGCCAGGGCGACCACTCCAGCCTGCTGCTGGACATGCAGACCATGCGCGATAGCCTGCACCGCATCGTGCAGCGCGTGCGCGACGGCACCGAGCACATCGCGGGCGCCTCGCAGCAGATCGCCGCCGGCAACCACGACCTGTCGGCCCGCACCGAATCGCAGGCCAGCGCGCTGGAGCAGACTGCCGCCTCCATGGAGGAGATGACCTCCAACGTGAAGCAGAACGCGGACAACGCCCGGCAGGCCAGCGTGCTGGCGCAATCGGCGTCCGACGTGGCACGCCAGGGCGGCACGGTGGTGGACAAGGTCGTGCAGACCATGGGCTCCATCGATGCGTCGTCGCGCAAGGTGTCCGAAATCACCGGGGTCATCGAAGGCATCGCGTTCCAGACCAACATCCTCGCCCTGAACGCAGCGGTCGAGGCGGCGCGGGCCGGCGAACAAGGGCGTGGCTTCGCGGTGGTGGCCACCGAAGTGCGCAGCCTGGCGCAGCGCTCGTCCGAGGCGGCCAAGGAGATCA
>NZ_BAAJYS010000423.1:0-2773 GCF_057543315.1 Acidovorax sp. KPB24-07 | reverse complement strand
CCGCGCGGCAGGCCGCCCCGGCCAGGTCGCCATGGATTTCGCGCACGACACGGCGCCCGCCGCATGGCTGCCGCGCCTGGCAGGCATCGACGCGGTGGTGAATGCCGTCGGCGTGCTGCGCGACACCCGCGCACGCCCCATCGACGCCTTGCACCAGCACACGCCGGTGGCCTTGTTCGACGCCTGCGCCCAGGCCGGCGTGCGGCGCATCGTGCAGATCTCGGCGCTGGGCATCGCGGGCAGCGCCACACGCTACGCCACCACCAAACGCGCGGCCGACACCCACCTGCTCGGTCTGACCGCACAAGGGGCCGTGTCAGGCGTGGTGCTGCGGCCCAGCATCGTGTTCGGCCGGGGCGGCGCCAGCAGCGCGCTCTTCATGAACCTGGCACGCCTGCCGGTGCTGGTGCTGCCCGGGCCGGTGCTGCAGGCCCGCGTGCAGCCCGTGGCGGTGCACGATCTGGCCGATGCGGTGGCCGCGCTGATGGGTCCCGCGCTGGACGCCACCGGCCTCATCGAATGCAGCGGGCCCGAGGCGGTGCCCATGGCCGAACTGATCGCCAGCCTGCGCCAGCAATCGGGCCACGGGCCCGCCCGCGTGCTGCGCCTGCCGGATGCGCTCAGCCACCTGAGCGCCCGCCTGGGCGACCAGGTGCCGGCCCTGCCCTGGTGCAGCGAAACGCTCGCCTTGCTGGGCAGCGACAACACGGCAGACCCGGCCGCGCTGCGGCGCCTGCTGGGCCATGAAGCGACGCACTACCGCCATCTGGTCGAAAGCGCCTGGGCGCCGTCCGCACGATGAACGCCGAAACCACCCGCTGGCTGCGCGGCAGCCTCGTCCTGGTGTGGCTGGGCACCGCACTGGCCAGTGCCATCGAATCGCAAGGCCAGGGCCGCGATCTGCTGGTGCGTGGCGGGCTGCAGAGCGAAGCCTGGATCCAAGCGCTGGTGTGGGGCGGCATCGCCGCCGACACGGCCATCGGGCTCGCGCTGTGGCTGCGCCCCGGCCGGGCCACCGATGCCCTGGCACTGGCCTTGATGGGCGTGATGACGGTGGTCGCCACGGTGCTGCTGCCCGCGCTGTGGCTGGACCCGCTGGGGCCGCTGCTCAAAAACCTGCCCATTGCCGCCATCCTCGTCGTCCTGCTGAAAGCGCCACGCACATGAACACCTATCTCGCACTCAAATGGATCCACATCCTGTCCAGCGTGCTGCTGGTGGGTACGGGCTTCGGCTCGGCGTTCTACCTGTTCTTCGCCAACCGCAGCGGCAGCGTGGCCGCCCAGGCCGTGGTGTCGCGGCTGGTGGTGCGGGCCGACACGTGGTTCACCACGCCGGCCGGCATCGTGCAGCCGGTCACCGGCGCCGCCATGGCGATGATGGCCGGCTGGCCGCTGTCCACGCCATGGCTGGCCACCTCGATCGCGCTGTATGCAATAGCCGGCCTGTGCTGGCTGCCGGTGCTGTGGCTGCAGTGGCGCATGGCCGCCATGGCACGGGACGCCGCCGCGCAAGGCACGCCGATGCCGGCGCTCTACACCCGCTACGCACGCTGGTGGGAAGCGCTGGGCTACCCGGCTTTCGTGGCCATGCTGGCCGTGTTCTTCCTGATGGTGCACAAGCCCGCGCTGTGGGGCTGATGGCCGTTCAGGCGATGGCGTCGGCGCCCGCACGCGCGGGCGTTCGCGGCCCGATCCCGGCATAGGCACAGCGCGCCAGTGCCTCGGCCAGCACCTGCGACGGGTTGACCAAGCGGGCGCCCGCCGCGGCCTCGTCCAGGGCCAGCGGGATTTCGGTGCAGCCCATGATGAGGGTCGACACCCCATCGCGTTCGCGCAGCGCCTGTGCCACCGCCGCGAAACGGTGGCGGGCCAGCGCATAGTCGCCGGCCTTCACGCCGTCGTAGATGCCCTGCATGAGCTGCTCGCGCTCACCGGGCTGCGGCAGCACGCAGGCCACCCCGTGGCGCTGCAGTTCCGCCTGGTACAGCCCGCTGTCGTACGACCCTTGCGTGGCCAGCAGCGCCACGCGCGGAACCTGCGCGGCCGCGAGCCCGGCCGCCACTTCGCGCATGCCGTGCAGCACCTGCAGCTGCGGAAAGCGCTGCTGCAGCTCCCCATGCCAGGCATGGGCCGTGTTGCATGCGATCGCCACGGCCTGCACCCCCAGCGCCACCAGCCGGCCCGTGGCCTGCGCCATCGGCTCTGCCGGCTGGTGGGCGCCGGACGTGCGGTCGCCCAGGGCCGCCGTGCGATCGGGAATGGGCACCTGCGCCAGCCAGTGCTCCGGATAGGCCTGGTCCCGCACGGGAATGCCGAGCGCGGCCATGCGCCGCGTGCACGCCTCCACGAAGAGCCGCACAAAGTCGGCCCCGGCGGCCGGCCCCATGCCGCCCAGGATGCCCACCATGCGGGGCACCGGGTCGATCGCGGGGACTGACGGCGTCATGGACAATTTCCGGAAAGCGCTGGCACAGAGGGCGATCAGTTGGCGGGCTTGTCGCTCTGCGCCACCAGGTTGTCGCGCAGTTCCTTGGACATGGGCAGGCCCAGGTTCTGGCCCTTGGGCGGCACGGGCGACATGAACCACTTGGTGTAGAGCTTCTCGAACTCGCCGGACTTCATCATCCCGCCGATCACGCCGTTCACCAGCGCCTGGAACTGCGGATCGTCCTTGCGCAGCATGCAGGCATAGGGCTCGACCTGCAGCGAATCGCCCACCACCACCCAGTCCGCGGGGTTGCGCGCATTGCCCTTCAGGCCGAACAGCAAAA
>NZ_BAAJYS010000422.1:0-2812 GCF_057543315.1 Acidovorax sp. KPB24-07 | reverse complement strand
CGGGCGGCGCTGGCACGCTGGGCGGCCGCCAGGGCTTCCGCCGCGCCCACGCGCGCGGCGACGCGGATGTCCTGCGGGTCGACGCGGCGTTCGAGTTCCCGGCGCCAGGATTCGAACGGGTCCACCCAGGCGGACACGGTGTAGCGGTACAGGCCCGGCTCGGGTGGGGTGAAGTCGGCCACCCATTCGTCGTTGCCGCTGGCCTCCATGGCCACTTCGGTGGCTTCTGCGGGGGCTGTGGTGGCGTTGCCATCCCGGTCGCGCCACCACTGCAGCGCCACGCGCAAGACGTCGTGCCCGTCGGTGAAACAGTGCGCGGTGATGCGGGTCGGTTCGCCGGCCACGCGCTTGGCGGCAAAGCGACCGCCGTCCACGCAGGGGAGCACGGCTTCGACCACGGCGCGCACACGGCCGTCTGTGCCGCCGACCGGGGTCAACAGGGTGGACGGGCTCGCTGGCGACGCCGCAGAGGCATTGGCCGCAGGGCGGAAAGAAGAGGGCAGGGTGTCAGGCTTTGGCATGGCGCGCAGGCTCCTGTCGGAAGATGAGGGTGGAGAGCGGCGGCAGCGTGAGGCACAGCGATTGTTCCCACTGGTGCGACCGCACAGGCGCGGCCTCCACGCCGCCCAGGTTGCCCCAGCCGGCGCCGCCGAACTCGCGCGCGTCGCTGTTGAGCAACTCCTGCCAGTAGCCGGAGGACGGCACGCCCACCAGGTAGTTGGTGCGCGGCACGGGCGTGAGGTTGCAGACCACCAGCACCGGGCCGGCGCCGTTTTCCTGCGCCGCCTGATGGCTGGGCTTGCGCAGGAAGGCGATCACGCTCTGCCCGGCGTCGTCGGCCTCCACCCATTGAAAACCCTCCGCCGAAAAGTCCACTTCATGCAGAGCGGGCTCGCTGCGATAGACGCGGTTGAGTTCGCGGATCAGGCGCTGCACGCCACCGTGCAACGGGCTGTCGCACACCCACCATTCGAGTTCGCCTTCATGTGTCCACTCGCGGCGCTGGCCGAACTCGCCGCCCATGAAGAGCAGCTTCTTGCCCGGGTGCGACCACATCAGGCCGAACAGCGCGCGCAGGTTGGCGAACTGCTGCCACTCGTCGCCGGGCATCTTGTTGATCAGCGAGCCCTTGCCGTACACCACTTCGTCGTGCGAGAGCGGCAGCACGAAGTTCTCGTTGAAGGCATACACCAGCGAGAACGTGAGCTTGTGGTGGTGGTATCGACGGTTGACCGGGTCTTCCTTCAGGTAGGCCAGCGTGTCGTGCATCCAGCCCATGTTCCACTTCATGCCGAAGCCCAGGCCGTTCATCTCCACGGGGCGCGAGACCATCGGCCAGGCGGTGGATTCCTCCGCGATGCTGACCGTGTCCGGGTGGTCGCGGTAGACCGCTCGGTTGAGCAGCCGCATGAACTCGATGGCTTCCAGGTTCTCGCGGCCGCCGTGGCGGTTGGGTATCCACTCGCCGTCCTTGCGGGCGTAGTCCAGGTAGAGCATGGACGCGACCGCATCCACGCGCAGCCCGTCCAGGTGGTACTTGTCGAGCCAGAACAGGCCGGAGGAGATGAGAAAGCTGCGCACCTCGTGCCGGCCGTAATTGAAGATGGCCGAGCTCCATTCGGGGTGGAAACCCTGGCGCGGGTCTGAATGCTCGTACAGGTGGGTGCCATCGAACTCTGCCAGCCCGTGGGCGTCCACCGGAAAGTGGGAGGGCACCCAGTCCAGCAGCACGCCGATGCCGCGCTGGTGCAGGTGGTCCACGAAGTACATGAAGTCCTGCGGGGTGCCGTAGCGCGAGGTGGGCGCGAAGTACCCGGTGGTCTGGTAGCCCCAGGAGCCATAGAACGGGTGTTCGGTGATGGGCATCAGCTCCACGTGCGTGAAGCCCAGGGACGTCACATAGTCCGCCAGTTCATGGGCCAGTTCGCGGTAGTTCATGAACTGGCCGTTTCGGCGGCGCCAGGAGCCGGGGTGCATCTCGTAGATGGACATCGGCGCATCCAGCGCGTTGCGCGGCCCGCGCGATGCCATCCAGTCGCTGTCGCCCCATTCGTAGTCGAGCGACCAGATGCGCGATGCGGTGTTGGGCGGCAATTCGGCACACACGGCGAAGGGGTCGGCCTTTTCGAGCACGCGGCCCCCGTTGTGCGACACGATGCGGTATTTGTAGGCTTGGCCGTGCGCGGCGTGGGGGGAGGCTCCCTCCCAGATGCCGCTGCCATCGGACCGGGCGTGGAGCACATCCGCATCGGGGTTCCAGCCATTCCAGTCGCCGATGACCGAGACCGATGCGGCGTTGGGTGCCCAGACGGAAAAGTCCGCGCCGCCGCCCTCGCTGCGCAGGTGGCAGCCCATGGCCTGGTAGAGGCGTGAATGCGTTCCTTCGCGAAGGAGATAGGCGTCGTGGGCGGTCAGCAGGGCGGTGTGGGGCAAAGGCACGGGCTTGGATCCTTGGGGGAGTGGGCGCTCCGCGGCGCAGGGCGCGCCAGCGCAACCGGTTCACAAAACCCATTGGGGCACGTCCCGCGGGGTCGTCGCTGCGCGGGAGTGGCGCTTGGGTTTGTAGGACAGCGCCTATTCGGGCAGCATTGGGAACGCATGGCCCGATAGTGCCTTCCCTCGGCGCGCAGCGGCCGTGCCGCCCCTGCACGGCAGGGGTCAAACGAGCAGCGCCACGCCCTTGATCTGCGCGAAAACCGGCAGGCCCGGGGCCAGCCCCAGGGTGCGTGCCGAGCGCTGGGTGACGCGGGCGAGCAGGGGCGTGCCCTGGGCATCGAGCGCCACCATGGCCAGCCCCGGGCCGTCCTCGCGC
>NZ_BAAJYS010000421.1:0-2813 GCF_057543315.1 Acidovorax sp. KPB24-07 | reverse complement strand
CGATCTTCACGCCCTTGGGGTCCACGCCCGCCGCCTGCAGCGCCACCAGCGTGTGGAAGTGCGTGGTCGAGACGAACGGCAGGCCGATCTTCTTGCCCTTCAAGTCCGCCAGCTGCTTCACGCCCGAGCCGTTGCGGGCCACCAGCGCCTCGGCCTCATGGATGTCGTCCAGGATCCAGAATACCTCGATGGGCACGCCCTGCGACAACGCCGAGGCGAACGGCGAAGACCCCGCCTCGCCGATGTGGATCGCACCGGAGGCCAGTGCGCGCACCACCTCGGCTCCGCTGCCCAACTTGCGGTAGGTGACCTGGTAGCCCGTGCGCTTTTCGACCTCCCGGGTCTCCTGCGCATAGCGCCACGGCACGACCATGTCCTGGTAGCCGATCACCACCTCCTTCTTGCCCTGCGCCCCAGCCGCCGCGCAGAACAAGGTGGCGCCCAGCAGGGCGGAAAGGCCGCGCACGGCGGCCCTGCGGGTGGCGGAGAACGGGGATTGCATGGGGGGTTCCTTGGAGCAAAAGAGAGGGGCACCCGCAACGGGCAGCCCCTGGGGCGCAGGGTGCGCGGGCCGGGCCGTCGATGGGCCCTTGCGCAAAATTCTAGGAACCGGCCCCCGCGCCGCATGCGCCCGTTTCGCGCATCGATATCCGGAAAACGCATCAGCGCGCTGCAGCACGCCTGCGGCGCGCGGGGGGCGCCGCCGCCGCTAGCACAGTCGGCAAATCCTTGGGGTCGCCAGTGCACTGCAGCCTTCGGGAAATGGCGGTAAGTTCGTGTCCCTGGCTTGGAACGGGCCCGGCCCCGCGCCACCCCGGAGCCCAGGCCCCGTTTTTTCCTGTCCCTCCAAAGAAAGCACCCTGTCATGACGACTCTCTTCGATCCGGTCCAGGCCGGCGATCTGCACCTGGCCAACCGCATTGCCATGGCGCCGCTCACGCGCAACCGCTCGCCCGAGGCCATCCCGAAGGACATCACGGCCACCTACTACGCCCAGCGCGCCACCGCCGGCCTGCTCATCACCGAAGCCACCGCCATCAGCCACCAGGGCCAGGGCTATGCCGACGTGCCGGGCCTGTACGGCACCGAGCAGCTCGATGGCTGGAAGCGCGTGACCGAGGCCGTGCACGCACGCGGCGGCAAGATCGTGACCCAGCTGTGGCACGTGGGCCGCATCTCGCACAACGACCTGCAGCCGGACGGCGGCAAGCCCGTGGCCCCATCGGCCATCACCGCCAAGTCCAAGACCTACCTGGTGGACCGCGCGACCGGGAAGGGCCAGTTCGTGCCCACGTCAGAGCCCCGCGCGCTCGATGCGGGCGAGCTGCCCGGCATCGTGCACGACTACGCCGCCGCCGCGCGCAACGCGGTCGAGACGGCGGGCTTCGACGGCGTGGAGATCCACGGGGCCAACGGCTACCTGCTGGACCAGTTCCTCAAGACCGGCGCCAACCAGCGCACGGACGACTACGGCGGCAGCATCGAAAACCGCGCCCGCCTGCTGCTGGAGGCCACGCGCGCCGCGGTCGATGCCATCGGCGGCGGCAAGGTGGGCATCCGCCTGTCGCCCGTGACGCCGGCCAACGACATCGCCGATGCCGATCCGCAGCCCCTGTTCGACTACGTCATCCGCCAGCTCGCACCACTGGGCCTGGCCTACATCCATGTGATCGAAGGCGCCACCGGCGGCCCGCGCGAAGTGGAAGGCCGCCCCTTCGACTACGCCGCGCTCAAGGCCGCCTACCGCGCGGCCGGCGGCAAGGGCGCGTGGATGGTGAACAACGCCTACGACGGCGCCCTCGCCACCCAGGCGGTGGCCAGCGGCGATGCCGACATCGTCGCCTTCGGCAAGCCCTTCATCTCCAACCCGGACCTGGTCGAGCGCCTGCGCCAGAACGCACCGCTCAACGCATGGGACCAAAGCACGTTCTACGGCGGCGGCGAGAAGGGCTACACCGACTACCCCACGCTGGCGGAAAAGGCCGCCTGACGCGCGCCGCAGCGTAAAGTGCCCGCTGGCACGGCCCGCCACGGCTCCGAAGGCCCGGCGGGCTTTTTTTCGTCCCCCTTTTTTTCACGGTACCTTCTCATGGTCACCTGCTACCTGCGCTACGTCATCGACCCCCACCAGCTCGCCGAATTCGAGCACTACGGCAAGCTCTGGATCCCGCTGGTGGAGAAATTCGGCGGCCAGCACCACGGCTATTTCCTGCCGTCCGAAGGCGCGAACAACATCGCGCTGGCGCTGTTCACCTTTCCCTCGCTGGCGGCGTACGAGACCTACCGCGCGCAGTCGATGCAGGACCCGGAATGCCTCGCCGCCTTCCGCTACGCGCAGGAAACGCGCTGCATCCTGAGCTACGAGCGCAGCTTCTTCCGGCCCGTCTTCAAATGATGGGTGCGAAGCTTGATATTTAGTTACGTCATTTTGCAATTTTGAAGACTGCGTGCATCCAAACCTATTTATATTTCGTTCCGCTTGACAGAATTCAAACGCATTCAAAGGAAGGTTTTCCATGTCCAACGCCGTTCCCAAGGGCGACGCTGCTGCAAAATCGCAGGATGAACTCAGGGCGATGATCGAATCGTTCTTCCGGTTCGCTAATGTCCAATTGAACTGGGACGGCACCGTCAACGACGGCGTGGCCCTGGTTTTCCACCAGATGCTGTTGGCAACCGCCAAATGTTCCAACGTCCGATGTCTTTCCGTTCCCCGCCCCGCAGGAGGGCCCCCTTCCGTGCTATGGCTTGCCACCCAATTGGCAGCCATGGGCTACCGGAACATCGAGAACAAATTCAACTTGGCTTCGTTG
>NZ_BAAJYS010000420.1:0-2816 GCF_057543315.1 Acidovorax sp. KPB24-07 | reverse complement strand
CGGCTCGTCGGCGAAGCCGGCGCCACCATGACCGACATCGTGGAAAGCGTACAACGCTTCACCAACATTATGCGGGAGATCTCCAGCGCGGCGCATGAACAATCGAGCGGGATTGGCGCACCGTGCCGCGCTGAACCGCGGCGTGGCGTCACCGTCCCGGTGGACGCTTGCCGATGGCCGGAAAGGGCTTCGCCGCGCCGCCGCGTGAAAGGCACTTCCTGCAGCAAGCCACCGGCTGGCCGGCACCCAGGGGCGGGCGTACACTGAGCCCCTTCCGTGCGGCGCTGGCGCCGCTGCCGCTCTGCCTGCCGTCGCTGCCCCGCCCATGAGCCGTCCTGATCTTTCCCTGCTCCTGCCCCCGGGTTCGGAGAACCCGCCCGCGCCCATTCCGCCCGAGCGCCGCGCGCCCGCGAGCCGGGCCGAGGGCCCCGTGGCCGCGCTGATCGGCGAATTGCGCGCCTACCAGGCCGAGCTGGAGGTGCAGAACAAGGTGCTGCGCTACAGCCAGGCCGCGGCGGAAAGCGCCTCGGAGCGCTTCGAGACGCTGTTCGCCAGCGTGCCGCTGTCGCTCATGGTGCTCGACGAACATGACATGGTGGTGCAGGCCAACTCCATGGCGCACCGCTCCTTCCAGCCCACCGAGGCCGACCGTCCCGTCACTTCGCTCATGCCGTTCGTGAGCGCGGCCGACGCCGAACGCGTGCGCGAGGCCTTCGCGCAGGCGCGCGAACTCGGCCACAGCGAGGCCACCGAGGTGGTGTTTCCCGTGGGCTCGGGCGGCACCATCACCGGCGACCTGCACATCGCCCGCATCGAGGCGCCCCAGGAAAGCGGCCCGCCGGTGCTGCAATTCCTGTGCGCCGTGATCGACCAGGGACCGCTGCTCACCGAGCGTCAGGCGCTGCAGCAAAGCGCCCAGGCCCTGCAGGAGCGCAATGCCCAGCTGCACGCCAGCGAGCGGCGGCTGGAGGCGGTGATCAACTCCGCCCTCGATGCCATCCTGTGCGTGGACCAGCACCAGCGCATCACCGTCTTCAACCCCACGGCGGCCGCGCTGTTCCAGTGCGCCACGGCCGACGCCATGGGCAGCCGGCTCGACCGCTTCCTGCCCGATGCGGCGCAGGCGCTGGCGTTCGCGCAGCTCACCACGCAGGCCGTGCTGGGCGAGATGGTGGCCTGCACCGCCAGCGGCAAGGAGCTGGCGGTGGAGGTGAGCATGTCGTTCGAGCGCCATGCCGAGGGCGAGACCACCACCGTCTTCGCGCGCGACCTCACCGGCCGCAAGAAGGCCGAAGCCCACCGCAGCGAGCTGGAAGCGCAGCTGCGCGAGTCGCACAAGATGCAGGCCGTGGGCACCATGGCCGGTGGCATCGCCCACGACTTCAACAACATCCTGAGCGCCATCCTGGGCAACGTCGAACTGGCCAAGGCCGACTGCGACGCCGCCTCGCCCGTGCTGGAGAGCCTGCGCGAGATCGACAAGGCCGGCCGCCGCGCGCGCGACCTGGTGCGCCAGATCCTCACCTTCAGCCGCAACGAGCCGCCGCAGCGCACCGCCGTGAGCGTGCACGACGCCATGCACGACACCGAGCGGCTGCTGCGCGTGACCCTGCCGCCCGCCATCGAGTTGCGCATGCGCCTGGATGCGGGGCTGCCGCCCGTGCTGGCCGACGCCACCCAGGTCGAGCAGGCGCTGCTCAACCTGTGCACCAACGCCATCCATGCGATCGGCGAGGCGCGTGGCATCGTCAGCATGGAGGCCTCGGCCCTGGAGCCCGACCTGCGGCTGTGCGAGCGCCTGGGCCTGCCGCTGGGCGAGTACGTGGCGCTCACCGTGGTGGACAACGGCCCGGGCATCGACGCGGCCACGCAGCAGCGCATCTTCGAGCCCTTCTTCACCACCAAGCCCGTGGGCCAGGGCACCGGCCTGGGCCTGGCCGTGGTGCACGGCGTGATGCGCACGCACGGCGGCGCGGTGGACGTGCACAGCGCTCCCGGCGAAGGCAGCCGCTTCACGCTGTACTTCCCCGTGGCGCCGGATTCGGCACCGAGCGCGCCGCCGCACGCCCCCAGCCCGCCGCCCCGCCGCCCGTGCAGAGCGCGGACGAGCGCACGCGCACGTGATGTACGTGGACGACGACGAGGCGCTGGTCTTCCTCGTGCGGCGCCTGCTGCGCCGCCGCGGCTACCAGGTGACCGGGTTCACCGATCCGCACGAAGCCACCGAGGCCCTGCGCGCCGACCCGCGCAACTACGACCTGCTGGTGACCGACTACAACATGCCCGGCTACTGCGGCGTGGACCTGGTGCGCGAGGCCAAGCGCATCCGCCCTGACCTGCCGGTGGCCCTGGCCTCGGGCCACGTCACCGCGGAGATCGAACAATCGGCCCTGGCCGAAGGCGCGAGCGCCCTCATCCACAAGCCCAACGACGTGGAAGAGCTTTGCGCCACCGTGCACCAGCTGGTGCATGGCGCGGCCAAGGGCCCCGATGACCCGGCCGATGGCGGACGCCACTGAGGCGGTGCCAGGCGCCGCGGAGGCCGCCCCGCCGCCCGATTGCCTGTACGCCGACGACGACCTGCTGGTGCTGGCCAAGCCCTCGGGCCTGCTGTGCGTTCCGGGGCGCGGCCCCGACAAGCAGGACTGCCTGAGCGCCCGTGCGCTGCAGCACTGGCCGGACGCCCTGGTGGTGCACCGGCTGGACCAGGCGACCTCCGGCATCGTGCTCATGGCGCGGCATGCGACGGCCCAGCGCACGCTGGGCGACGCCTTCGCCGCACGGCAGGTGGACAAGCGCTACGAGGCCGTGGTGCA
>NZ_BAAJYS010000419.1:0-2822 GCF_057543315.1 Acidovorax sp. KPB24-07 | reverse complement strand
GGAGAACAGGCCGATGGCCAGCCGCAGCCCACCGGTGCCGGACGCCGCCGTCATGCCGCAGCGCCCTCCAGCGGCGGGCGGTAGACCACCAGGCGCTCTTGCAGGGCCTGCCACTGCTCGGGCGGCACCGGCGCATGGGTGACCCACAGCACGGCCCGGTAGTGCGCCAGGTCGACATCGTCCAGGCGGTCGAAGCAGGCGATGTTGGCGGGCAGCGGCGTGGGGCGGTTCCACCAGTCGCGGCGGCCGGCCTCCTGCACCACGGCGATGGGCTCGCCGTTGACGACGTGGGCCGACACGCGCGTGATGTTGATCTTGGGCGCCTCCACTAGCCAGCCCAGGTGGCGCCCGAGGATGTCCACGGGAATGGTCTTGCCCACGTCCGACGCGGTGGTGAGCACGGGCGTGGCGCCGATCAGCGCGGCGATGCGCTCGCTCCAGTCGTTGGCGCCGCCCACATGGCCCGACAGCACGGGGATCACGAACTGG
This sequence comes from Acidovorax sp. KPB24-07, assembly GCF_057543315.1. Taxonomy (NCBI): domain Bacteria; kingdom Pseudomonadati; phylum Pseudomonadota; class Betaproteobacteria; order Burkholderiales; family Comamonadaceae; genus Acidovorax; species Acidovorax sp. KPB24-07. Next base: position 2,333 of record NZ_BAAJYS010000419.1, on the reverse strand, counting down.
CCCGCGTCGTCCACCACCGTCACGCCGGGGTCCTCGTCCTTGGATTTCAGCACCGGCGCAATGAGCCGCACCACGGCGCCGAGCGAGACGAAGAACACCAGCTGGTCGTAGGCGGCGAAGAGCGGCGCGATCTCGTCGCGCAGCGCGCCTTCGTAGGCCCGCACGGTGTTGGGCAGGCCCTCGAACGCGCTGGCGAACTTGGCCGCGGTGCACACATGGGCCTGCGGCACGTCGCGGGCCAGCTGCGCGGCCTGCGCGGCGCCGTGGCGGGTGATGGCGACGAGGCACACGCGCACGGCCTCCAGCGGCTGCGCGGGCGCGGAGAGCACCACGGCGGGGGTGGCGGTGGGGGAATTCATTCGTCTGTCTCCATTTCGGCAAGTGGAAGGCCCAGGGCGCCGGTGAGCGGCGCAGTGGGCGAAGTTTTCTTGAGGCAGCCCTTGATGCGCTCGCCGCGGATGCGGTGCGGGTTCTTGACCACCATGAGCGAGAGGTAGCTGACCTTGGTGCCGCGCAGGGCCGGCAGATCCGGGCCGTTCACGCAGCGCTCGTCGGGCGCGCCCACGCGCTCGATGAACTGCGTATGCGGCAGCAGCCCGCGCCGCACGAGCCAGTCGATGAGCTCGTCCATCAGCGGCTTGACCTTCATGAGCACCAGGGTGTCGAAGTCGGGCAGCAGGCGGTCCACCGCGCCCACGCCGTAGGCGGCGGGGACGATGGCGACGGTGTCGTCCTGCTCGGCCAGCGGCATGCCGCGCGCGGCACAGGCGGCGGTGAAGGCATTCACGCCCGCGATCACCGGCACCTCGATGCGCGCATCCAGCGCCCGCACGGTGCGCGCCAGGTGGCCGAAGGTGGCATAGGTGCTGGCATCGCCCTCCACCAGGAACAGCACGTCCTGCCCGGCCTGCAGCCAGGGCAGCACGGCGGCGGCGGCGCGCGCCCAGGCGCGGGCGAGCTTGTCGCCGTCGTGCGTCATGGGGAACAGCAGCGTCTGGTGCGTGGCGGGCGGCGCCAATCCTGCGCGCTGCGCGATGTCGAAGGCGTAGCTGGGCGTCTTGGTGCTGCGGGCCGGGTAGGTCCACACGGCGTCGCTGCGCTGCAGCTGCGCCCAGGCCGCGCGGGTGATGAGGCCGGGGTCGCCGGGGCCGAGCGACACGCCGATGAGGCGGCCCAGGGCGGCGCTGGACGGGGTCGTATCGGTCATGCGCCCTCCTCCACCACCGCCGCTGCCGGGGCCTCCGTGCCCACGGCCTGCGCGCAGACGATCCACACCGGGTTCTCGGCGGCCATGCGGTGCATGTGCAGGATGGGCTTGCTGCGCGCGGCCTGCAGCTGCAGCACGTCCCACGCGGCACCCGCGGCCTGCAGGGCCTGCGTGGCGGCGGCCAGGTTCTCCAGCGTGACGAAGTTCATCACCAGCCAGCCGCCCGGGCGCAGGCGTTTCAGGCACAGCGCGATCAGCTCGGCCAGCTCGCCGCCCGAGCCCCCGATGAAGACGGCGTCCGGGTCGGGCCACGCATCCAGCCCCTCGGGCGCCTTGGCGTGCACCAGCGTGTGGTTGGACACGCCGAAGGCCTGCACGTTCTGCCGCGCGATGGCCGCATCGGCCTCGTTCTTCTCGATGGCCCACACATGGCCCTGGGGGCACAGGCGCGCGGCCTCCAGCCCCACCGAGCCGCTGCCCGCGCCGATGTCCCACACCCGGCTGTCGGCGCGCAGCTGCAGGCGCGCCAGCGACACGGCACGCACCTCCTGCTTGGTGATGAGGCCCTTGTCCGGTTGGCGCTGGTGGTAGGCCGCATCGGGCAGGCCGAAGCGCACCGGCGCGGGCCGCTGGCGCGTGCGCACCAGCAGCACCACGTTGGGGTCGGCGAAGGCCTGCTGCGCCGCATCGGCCGGCGCCAGGTCGGCGCACACGCGCTCGTCGACCGTGCACAGGCGCTCGGCCACGCTGAGCTGGAAGTCGTCCTGCAGGCCCTCGGCCACCAGCAGGCGGGCGATGCGCGCAGGCGTGTTGTCGGGGCTGGTGAGCACCGCCAGCCGGTCGTGCGCGCGCACGGCCTGCGCCAGCGCATACAGGCCGTGCGACGGCGCCGCGCCCTGCTGCCACTCGCCCGCATCCCTGGCATGCACCGAGACGATGCGCGCGTCCTGCCAGGCCAGCCCCAGGCGGGCGCAGGCCAGCTGCAGCGTGGAGACGTTGGGAATCACCTCGATGGCCTCGATGCACAGGCGCGAGGCCAGGTAGCTGGCGATGCCGTGGCACAGCGGGTCGCCCGTGGCCAGCACCACGCTGGCCTGCTGCGCCTCGCGCGCGGCGGCGACTCCAG
>NZ_BAAJYS010000418.1:0-2824 GCF_057543315.1 Acidovorax sp. KPB24-07 | reverse complement strand
GGCGGCTGGCTGGGCGTGGCGGTCGAGGCGACGGCTGCCGGCGTGGCGCTGCGCGTGAGCGATGCCGGGGCTGGGCTGCCGCCCGAGATGCTGTCGCGGCCGTTTCGCCGCTTTCCGCACGCGCCCGGGCACGGGGGCGAGGGCTCGGGCCTGGGGCTGTCGATCGTCCATGCCCTGGTGGTCCGCCAGGGCGGCACGGTCGAGGTGGAAAACCGCCCGGAAGGGGGCTCGTGCTTCACCGTGCGGTTTCCCGCGGTGGCGCCCCCAGCGCTGGACTGAAGGGTTGCTGCGCTGCGTCCGGCAGGCCCGGCGGTGCGGGAATCTGTCCTACGGGCTCCGCTGCCAAAGGCCCACAGGGGGGCTGAGGGGCCATTTCTAGGATCGGGACTTGTCGCGAGAACGGGGGCATGCCACCCGATCCTGCGGCTTCCACCGACCGATCCTGACTGACCCATGAACGCTTTTCTCAAGACCTTTTCCGTTGCCGCCTGCACTGCCTTGCTGCTCACCGCCTGTGGCGGCGGCAACGATGACGATCCCACCCCGAGCGATCAGCCCGGCGTGCTCACGGTGAGCAATGCCACGGTCTCCGGCCTGAACGGCGTGTACGGCGACGGCACCATCAACCTGACCGACGTGGAAAAGAAGAACCCGGTGGGCTCGTCGCCCGAAGTCTGCACCTTCCGTTTCGACGGCGCCAAAAAGGTCGGCTCCAGCGACCAGGCCTCCGGCGACGTGCGCTACCAGCCCAATGCCGGCAACCTGTACATCGCCTTCCTCACGTTCTCGCAGCGCGAGTTCAGCGCCACCGACTGGAGCGACACCACCGTGTCGCGCGATTCCAACCAGGTGCGCCTCCTGAGCAAGACGCTCACGGCCACCGACGGCTCGGGTGACCGCATCACCGTCTCGGGCATCGTTCCCATGCGCGGCAACCGCCCCTCCGGCTGCTGATCAGAATACCAACCTGCAACCCCCTCGCCCCATTGATTTGGGGTTTACCCTGTCCATCCCTCCGGGTGGGCAGGGTTTTTTCATGGGCTGGCGCGATGGGACAATGGCGCCCATGACCGCTGCCCACTCCCCCGACACCCTCACGATCACCCGCCCGGATGACTGGCACCTGCACGTGCGCGATGGCGAAGCGCTGCTCACCGTCGTGCCGCACACGGCCGCCCAGTTCGGGCGCGCCGTCATCATGCCCAACCTGCGCCCGCCCGTGACCACGGCGGCCCTGGCCACGGCGTACAAGGAGCGCATCCAGGCGGCCGTGCCGCCTGGCGTTGCCTTCGAGCCGCTGATGACGCTGTACCTCACCGACAACCTGGCGCCCGAGGAGATCGTGCGCGCCAAGGCGGCGGGTGTGATCGCCCTCAAGCTCTATCCCGCCGGCGCCACCACCAACAGCGATGCCGGCGTGACCGATCTGCGCAAGACCTACCGCACCCTGGAGGCCATGCAGAAGGCCGGCCTGCTGCTGCTCGTGCACGGCGAGGTGACCAGCAGCGACATCGACCTGTTCGACCGCGAGGCCGTGTTCATCGAGCAGCAGCTCATTCCGCTGCGCCGCGACTTCCCGGAACTGAAGATCGTCTTCGAGCACATCACCACCCGGGATGCGGCGCAGTACGTGCAGCAGGCCGACCGTTTCACCGCGGCCACCATCACGGCGCACCACCTGCTCTACAACCGCAACGCGATCTTTACCGGCGGCATCCGCCCCCATTACTACTGCCTGCCCGTGCTCAAGCGTGAAACGCACCGGGTGGCGCTGGTGGAGGCGGCCACCAGTGGCAGCGACAAATTCTTCCTGGGCACCGACAGCGCGCCGCACCCGGCCCACCTCAAGGAGCATGCGAGCGGCTGCGCCGGCTGCTACACCGCCCATGCAGCGATCGAGATGTACGCCGAGGCATTCGACCATGCCGGTGCGCTGCACCAGCTCGAAGGCTTCGCCAGCTTCCACGGCCCCGCGTTCTACGGCCTGCCGCGCAACCAGGGCACGATCACCCTGCGCCGCGAATCTTGGACGCCGCCGGGCAGCTTCGCCTTCGGCGAGGCCGAGCTCAAGCCGCTGCGCTCGGGCGAGGCGCTGCCGTGGCGGGTCGTGGGGTGAACGCCACCACGCACCCAGCGTGCCTGCCCGCCTTGGCGGCCGTGCTCCGACAGTCCCTGCGAGGCCACCCATGACCGCTTTCTTCATCGACGCCGACAACCTGTGTGCGCCCGCCTGGGTGGAGGAGGCCTTTCGCACCCTGGAGCAGCACGAGGGCAGCGTGTCCCTGCGCCGCGCTTACGGCAGTGCCGACAAGCTCAAGGGGCTCGGGGAGGTGCTGCGCACCCGCATGATCCGGCCCTACATGAACCTGTCGCTGACCAAGAACACGACGGACGTGGCCCTGGCGGTCGATGTGATGGAACTGTCCTATGCGCCGTCGCATCCGTCCACCATCGCGATCGGTTCGGGCGATGCCGACTTCGTGCCGCTGGTGCTGCGGCTGCGCGAGCGCGGGTTCCGGATGGTGTGCCTTTCCGACCGCGGCAAGATGGCGCCCGAGGCCGTCAATGCCTACGATCAGGTCTTCCTGGTCGGGCAGGAGGCCGATGCGGTGACCGAGGCCCCCGCCGCGGTGCAGGATGCCGCACCACCGGCCCCGCGAAGCCCCGCGGCCAAGAAAACGCCCGCGCGCAAAACCACCCCCCGCAAGGCCGCTGCGCCCAAGCCGGCGGTGCAGGCCGCACCGTCCAGGAAGGCGCCGGCGAAGAAAGCCGCCGCCAGGAAGGGCGGCTTCCACCACGGCGGCCAAGGCGGCGGATGACGCTG